>JBJKPH010000246.1:0-11107 GCA_046706585.1 Bacteroidales bacterium
CTGGCTTATTCGGGTGGTGGCTACACATTAGCTGAACTGGCTCTTCAAAACATATTCAATGATGAGTTTTCGAACATCATGCAAAAATGGATTCTTGACCCCGCTAAAATGAATCACTCTGAGTTCACCCAACCACTACCAGCTTCTGATTCTATTCTGGCAGCCAAAGGTCACACTCAGTCAGGAGAGGTAATAGAAGGCGGATGGAAAAACTATCCGGAGCAAGCTGCGGCAGGGCTTTGGAGTAACTCTGTTGATTTGGCCAGATTTTTAATTGAAATTTATAAAGCGTATCAAGGTGATAGCTCGATATTTTCACAGTCTGATATTAAATCGATAATAAATGATGAACGAGACGGACATGTTTATGGATTCCTCTTGAACCGTTCCGGTGATGATATTTCAATTACTCACTATGGAGGCAATGCAGGTTATCGTACAGGGATGACAATAAGCCTTACCAGCGGAAATGGATTAGTCTATCTGATTAATTCTGATAATGGGGCGACCCTGGGGAACGAATTACTTTTATCAGCTTCACAGGTATATAACTGGAAGCACTTTAAGCAAACAAATGTTCATCGGAAACAAGTAGAGACGGAAGTTTTACAGGAGCTATCAGGTAAATACAAGTGGAACAATCAAGTAGATCTTTCAGTCGCATTTGATGAAAGCAGTAATACAATTTCACTCTATTTTCCTAATGGAGACGAGTATAAGCTTGTACCGGTTATGGGTGAGGAACTTGATTTCATTCACCCAAATACCGGTGTCAAAGTTTCGTTTTTAGAGAAGGATGACTTCCGGTCTTTCACCCTCTATGGCCAAACCGCTGTTAAGTTGAACACAGATGCTAACATCCGGTAAAAAAGATTGCCCAGAATGTGCTGAATTTAAACAACATAGCATTTAATAGACGCTAAGCGGCTTGATACTGAAACGCATTTAAGTGCCCAGCGATTTCTTACCGCTATACGTTGGTAACAATACAAAAAATTGCCAATGATTCATGATTGGTGTAAATTTACATCAAAAAATCAGAAATTATACCAAGACAAAGTATATCCTTTTCGAAACCAAATGATGAGTGGTTAAAAGCTCAAATAGACATTGAAGAGTATTCCGGTAAAAGTGAACTTGTCAACGATTTGATAAGGCAGGCAAGAAAACAACAAGGTCAGATTGGATGGATCAGATCAAAATTGGAGAAATCAGAAAATAGTGGATTTACTAATGAAACCAAAGAACAAATATTGAAACGATCTGAGTCTATGAAAAATGACTGAATATATATTAAGTAATGCAGCCAAAGAGGACTTGATTCGAATTCATCATTTAGGAATTGAAAAATTTGGTTTGGTCCTGGCAGACAACTACTTTGAATCAGGATTTAAGAAATATTCTTTATTAAATAGACCGTGAAGTTGAAAAAAAGTACTGATGGCGACAGGCAATATGATGCATAATACCATACGTGCCATAATTGAACAATTTAGCATTGATTAAATGGGTTATTTACTGTTAAATTTTCGCTTCGGAACGCCCTGCATTTCATATTGCCAGCGTTACTGGCTATATAAAATTACGATAGCAGAAATTGATACAATAATGATATGATAACATTAGTAGTTGGTGCAAGTGGTGCAACAGGTATAAGATTGGTTGAGGAGTTGCTCAATCGTGAACAGTATGTCAAAGTGATTGTACGTTCTCCGGAAAAAATACCTGATACAATAAAAAATCATGAACGTTTGTCAGTGATAACTGCAAGTGTTCTGGAATTATCCGACGAAGAGATGCAGCAATATGTCGCCGGTTGCAATGCGGTAGCTTCGTGTCTTGGTCATAACCCGACTTTTAAGGGTGTTTTTGGCAAACCTCACAGACTTGTAACAGAAGCTACACAGCGATTATGTACCGCTATCAAAGCAAATAAATCTGAGGTAGCTACAAAATATATCCTTATGAATACGGTTGCCAACAGCAATCGCGATCTAAATGAACCAATTTCATTTGCTCAAAGATGTGTAGTCGGATTACTTCGGCTTCTTCTACCTCCTCAACGGGACAATGAAAAGGCTGCAGAGTACTTAAGAACCGTAGTAGGTAAAAAAGATAACGCTATTGAGTGGAGTGCGGTTCGGCCATCATCATTAATTGATGAGGAAAGCACTTCTGAAACCGAAGCATATCGATCCCCAACGAGAAGTATTCTAAATGACGGTCAAATAAGTAGAATTAATGTTGGCCATTTTATGGCTGACCTTATCACAAATAATGATATTTGGAACCAATGGAAAGGACAGATGCCTGTAATCTATAATAAAGGAACAGCATATAAACAGAAAACAAATTGATAAATTTGAAAAGGGTTTAGTGAATATAGACACATTGATTCAGTTTGAGGCATTTTTACAGAAGGAGGGCCAATCTTTGAAGGAGCTGGAATTCAATTTTCCTATTTTTATATAAACATGTTTTACTGACATGGCAACAGCTCATAAGCGAGAGCATTGGCTCCAATTGAAACACCTTAAAACACAAATCAGGCAGCTAAAGAGTTACATTGAAAGTAATAAGTTAAAATATTGATAATATGTATTTATTTTTTGACACAGAAACAACAGGCTTACCTCGGAACTGGAAGGCTCCGGTATCGGATGTAAACAATTGGCCGCGACTTGTTCAGCTTGCATTCCTGTTCTATGATGATAATGGAAACAGAGTATCGTCCGGCGACTTTATAATTAAACCTGATGGATTTACTATTCCGGCTGACGCATCACGGATTCATGGAATCACTAACGAAAGAGCAAACCGCGAAGGACTGCCACTGGCTGCTGTTCTCCAGGAATTTGATTCTATTATCGGACAGGCAAATTACCTTGTTGCCCATAATATGTCATTCGATGAGAAAATTGTAGGGGCAGAATTTCTGAGAAACGGGATGCAGAACAGCATTGCCGGTAAAAGAAAGATTTGTACAATGGAAAGTACAACAAATTTTTGTGCTATTGCAGGACCTTACGGGTATAAATGGCCGAAATTATCAGAATTACATTATAAATTATTCAGGACCGGATTCGATGAGGCGCATAATGCAGCGGTTGATATAACCGCAACAGCGAAATGCTTCTGGGAATTGAGAAGACTTGGCAGGATCTGATAACTCCGGCAGTCATTATACTGTCATAAGACATTTGAGATGAAAATGATTAAACATTTTTCAAACGATAATCTCTTCTGTTCATTCCTGAAATTTGTATCGGCCCCTTACAATATACTTAACGGGTAATATTTCTTTTCCACAAACTGGGATAAGTTATTTATGCATATCACACTTCACAGCCGGGAATAACTATCAGGCTGCTTAACAGGATTCATGCCTGTTTCCCTGTTGTGATAAACTTCAGGCAATATATTTTATGTTTAATCTCTCTGAATTTCATAAAAAATTTATGTTTATTACTATATAATTATTGAATTACAATAAATAATTATTATTTTTGTGACATAAATATATAAAATAGTAGTTATGTCAAAAACAAATAACTTAGTATTCAGGGGCCTCCATATAGTGGCCTGGGTAATCTTCGTAGGTTTGTGCATTGAAGCAGGTGGTCTATTAGTAAATTTCTTTTTTAATATGTATAGGCCCGAATTTATCCAAAATCTTTATCAAAAACTGGACTTAACTGAAGTGTATAAAAAAAGCAGATTAGTTTTTTTCAGTGTCTATTGCTTCATTCTTACCATTTCTATTTTAAAAGCCTGCATGTTTTATATTGTTGTCAGGCTAATGCACAAAATGGATTTATCAAAACCGTTTAGCAATTTTGTCGCCGGACAAATTTCATTGATTAGTTATTTCACAATTTCAATTGGCCTGTTGGGACTAATTGCCGGACAATTATCAAAAAGCTAAATGCTCTATGGTTTTGTTGCTAATGACCTTGACCAATTTTGGACAAGTAGTCAGGCCTTTATTTTAATGGGAGCTGTAATTTACATAATTGCGACTATTTTCAAAAAAGGGGTGGACATTCAAAACGAAAACGATTTAACTGTATAAATTATGCCAATAATAGTTAACCTTGATGTTATGATGGCAAAGCGAAAAATGTCGCTCAACGAGCTATCAGAAAAAGTTGGCCTGACTTTATCAAACCTTTCCATATTAAAAACAGGGAAAGCAAAGGCGATCAGATTTAGTACCCTGGAGTCGATATGTTATGTATTAGAATGCCAGCCTGGAGAAATTTTAGAATATGTTAATGACAAATAACGCTTTGATACTGGATTTGGATAACACTATATTTCCAACACGGTCGATGGATAAAAGGAAATTTAAGCCTTTTATTGATGATTTATCCGAACGATTGCACCTGAGTTTTGACAACAGAACAGTCAATAATATAATTAATAATATGTGGGACAGACCGGCTGATTATGTAATGAAGAAATATCAAATTGATTATTGGAGGATTAAGGAGTCATTTGATATAATCAGTGACTTAAATATGGATTTCAATATAAAGCCATATCCGGATTATTATATTATTAAAAATATAAGGCTTCCAAAATTTTTAATAACAAACGGGATTTTCAACCTGCAAATGGCAAAAATTAACTCATTGCATATTGGGAACGATTTTGATGAAATATTTATAAATGACTTCATTTCTGACAAAAAGACTAAAAAAGAATTGTTTCGGGAATTAATTAAGAAGCATGGATTAACTCCCGGATTAACTTATGTTATCGGGGATAATCCTGATTCGGAAATAAAGGCAGGAAACGAACTAAATATGGTAACAATTCAAATTTTAAGGGGAAATATCGCAAAAGGAGAGAATGCTGCATATTATATTCAATCTTTTGCTGAGTTAAGTGACATAATTGACTAATATGCGTCAGAAGCGGGCACATAATCGAATAAAGTTACCGCCTGTCATGCAACTCCCGACGAGAACAGGACAGGCTTTCACGTTGCCATAATACTTTTTCTCTTTTCGGTTATTATTTTGAGCCTGTATTCATATTATGGAACTTTTATAATTATTGCCAAATAATCAGTTGGTCAGAATTCATAAATCATATTTAATGGCCAAGAGACACATTAAATCTTTTGAGGTTTACCAGGTTAAAGTAGAAGATATTACAATCCCGACAGGTTAAAATTACCGGAAAGAATTCCTGGAATTAGTGAAAAACCGGGTTTAAAAATGTCAGATCACAAAATAAATCCAGTTTCCGGGTATACTTGCAACACACACAAGACATATTTAACCACATTAATCCATTAAAGACTATATTGCAAAAATAAAAATAACACGCCTATGAAATTGACTGATAAAATTCATTTATTGAGAATCGACTTTGAGATAACACTGAGTCCCGGTAAAATAATGCCACGATTTGTTAACGTGGTTTTGATTCTGGGAGACAGTATTACATTGATTGACACAGGTGTTAAAGGAAGCGAGAGGGTGATTTTCGATTATATTAAGAAGCAGAAAAGGGATTATTCCGAGATTGACAGAATTATTTTGTCACATTCCCATCCTGATCACATTGGAAGTGCTGCGGTGATTAAAGAGCTTACAAACTGCACGGTTCTTGCACATGAATCGGAGAAAGAATGGATTGAAAATATTGACATTCAAAACAAGCAGCGTCCGGTTCCGGGATTCTATAGTCTAGTTGATAAGCCGGTAATTATTGATGAATTTGTTTATGACAACCAGGTTTTGGAGATCCGCGATGGTATAAACATTAAATTCATTAGCTCGCCGGGTCACTCAAAGGGATCATTGAATATCTTATTTGAGAATGATAATATACTCTTCACTGCTGATTCAATTCCATTAAAAAATGACATACCAAATTATGATGACTATACTGACCTTTTAAAGTCGTTGGAAGCTATAAAACATAATCAGGGGTTCAAGACATTGCTTACATCCTGGACCCCAGCTTTATCTGACAGGAATGAGATTGCCAGCTTGATTGGTGATGGTGAAGAATATATGAAACGAATTGATTCTGTTGTAAGGGATTGTTACATGGAAAAGAATACAAACACAATGGACTACTGTAAAACGGCAGTTGAAAAACTTGGATTACCTCCATTTTTCGTAACACCAATTGTAGACAGGGCATTTAAAAGTCATTTGAAATAGTATGATGAATGCACAATAATGTATGTGTCAATGCATTGTTAAAGAAGGATTTTGAAAATGAAAGCAGACAGTAATGATCAGAATAAAGAGGAGCAGGGCGCTAAACCCTTAGTACAAACTTACTTTCATGGGACAAAGGCCGATTTAAAAATTGGTGACTTAATTAAAGCAGGTTTCAATTCTAACTACGGTCAGAAGAAAAATTCAGAATACATTTTCCTGACTTCAACGCTCGACGCTGCCATCTGGGGAGCCGAACTTGCTTCGGGTGAAGGACGAGAAAGGATCTATTTAGTTGAACCAACAGGACAAATTGAAGATGACCCGGATCTGACTGATAAAAAATTTCCCGGGAATCCGACAAAGTCGTATCGTTCAGCACAACCTTTCAGGGTTGTAGGAGAGGTAAAGAGCTGGACAGGTCACTCAAAGGAACAGCTAAAAGCAATGAAGGGAAACATCGGAAAGCTTAATGAAAATGGTGCTAATCCGCCCGGGTAATATATTCGATAACTTGTGGCAGCTGTTTTAAAGACGCAGCAGTTTGACATGAGAGTACCATACATTCGGCTACAATTATTATATTCGTCATTGTCAACATTTGAAACCACTATACTGACTACATGATGAAGAAACTTCTATTTCTTATTGCTTTACTGGTCCCTTGCCTGTTACATGCTCAGACCTCTTATATTCAGGTTGAAGCAGAAGCAGGAATTTCTGTATATATTGATAATGCTTTTAAAGGTAAAACATCAACTGATTATGGAGGTTTGATAATTGAAGATGTTAAACCTGGAAACCGTGCAATTAAACTGGTTAAAGACGGCTTTATCCCACAGGAAGATAAAATAGATGTGAAATCAGGTGAAGTATATACATACAAAGTCCAGCCATTTATTCCGAAGATAAAGATTACAGAATCAGGTAATTCTGGAGAACAGGAGATTGAACTGAAAGTAGGAGCATTGAAAATTCAATCCCTGCCTGTATCAATAAAAATTGAAATTCCTGCATTAGGAGTCAATACAACCAAACAAAAGGACGAATGGATGGCAGAAGATGTGCCAATGGGAATTTATCCCGCTACATTCAGATACAAAGACAAATCGGTCAAATTCCGTATAGTTGTTGAACACAATGCAAAAACACATTTAATGGTTAACATGCTGAAGCAAAGTGTTCAGGACACAATATACTATGCTAATTCAGGAAACGACATTTCAAACGAAAGAGTAACCTCTTCTGCAGGCTATGAAAGTATGGGTAATAACTCCACAAATATGATATTGGAACCCACTTCAAATGAAAATAATGCTTCCGGCGGTTTTCCTTATATAATTAACGGTATACAACTTGGCAAAACAACTGTTAATGAGGCAGAAAAATCAGGTTATGTTATTAGAAATTATAAGGATAAATGCAATAAATATGCCGAGAAGGATGAGCTGACCTTTTGGGATCATAATTGTAACGGAGTATTAGAGTTCCTAAACATATATAGTTTTAAAAGTATGCCTGAGTCATTAAAGAAAATAGGATTTGATTTCTCATTATCCTATAAAGGATGGATCGGGCTTTTACGAAAACTGGGCTATACGGTGGAGATTATAAAAGCACCACACCAGGAATATTACAAGTATAAGAGATATGACTGTTTTAGTGCAGAAATAAAGGCTACAAAACCAGATGTCAAAAGGATAGACTTTGTATTTAACTACAATAAGGGCAATGAAGATTCAGGACATACTCTTTATGACTTTACTATGGTTGCCTTTGATTAATTTCATGCTGGTTCAATGAAATATTATGGCAGGAATTATAACTCAATATTTTAAAGGAGAAAATAAGATTAACAGGATTTTGCAGATTCAAATCTCAATCGGACAGCCTCACTTTGCTTGTGATAATGGAGCTTTTGATTTAGCAAAGGTTCCAAAAGGAAGTTACAAAACCAGGTTAACTGATCATCAATGGTGAACAAACTAAAGTGTGAACATAATTAACGAATCTGCATCTTTAATGTAAATCCTCTTTCCTGACAGAACAGGATAAGCATAAATCCCTTTTTCAGGCAGCTCAATGAGAGCTTCCTGGTTATATTTCTGTCCGTCAGGTCTTAAAACAACAAATTTTGAGTTGCCTGACAGGCCTATAATTACTGATCCTGCATCGACAAGTGATCCGAAACTCTGAAACGTAATATCACTGATCCAGGCTGTTGCCCCGTTACTTATATTTATACAGAATAATTTTCCTCCCTGTCCGGAAAACCCGTATAAATACCCGTCCTTGATTATCGGTGTGTTGTACCCGGTGCTGAGATCAGGATTTTTCCACAACTGGCTGACAGCATATTTATCTCCCTGCTTTTTTACTTCAATTGCGTTAACTCCGTTATTAAGGCCCGTAAAGAATACCTTGTTCTGGTAAACAACCGGGGTAGTTGCAATTTGAACCCTCCCGCTGCCAACAGGTGTTTCTTGTTCCCATAAAAGCTTAGCGTGAGCAGTATTAAAGCTAACCTGTTTGGTCAGGGATTGAAAAACGATTTGTTTGTTGCCATCAATAGTTAGGAGTACTGGTGATGCATAGGATGGTCCCTCACCTTCAACCTTCCATTTAACAGAACCGGTACCAAGGTCAAAGGCAATAAAAGTACCTTTTTCCGGACCGCCCAAATCGGCATAACAGGTACCTGAATCAATTAACGGCGACATTCCTGTTCCAAACTGGGGAACCTGTCCCTTGTAATCATCATTTTTCCACAGGAGGCTGCCATCTGAGGCATCATAGCAACAGATGTCCCCCCAGAGACCTAAAGTTATAACTTTCCCGTCAGACACGGCAACAGAACTCCTGGGTCCGGGATGTGATGCCGATGGACCGGTCGGATCTTTCGAAGGAACGCCCTGGTTCTTCCATATTTGTTTCCCGCTGATCGCATCAAGACAACGGAGAACCTCATTGCCTTCCTGCCTGGAGAATACGTAAAGCCTGTTATTAACCAGTGCAGGAGTTGCATCGCCTGATCCGATAACAACCTTACAGCTCTGTGTTAACTGACCGGGCCAGACCTGAGGAGCTGTAAATCCTGTTACTTTTCCGTCGCGGTTTACACCTCTCCATTGAGGCCAGTCCTGTGCTACGCATGTTACTGATGAGAATAAACACACAAAAGTTAATAATGTTAATTTTTTCATACCGCAATTTTTAAGAAATTGATTATTAAAATTACGGTTTTTTTTTGTTTCAATGCAAGGTTGTTGGTAATCAGTAATCGGTGATCGGTAGCAGTAGGTAGTAGGTATTGAAGAAGTGTCATTCAATAGTCATTCATAGTCAATGGTTTCGCTTCCACTTTCGTCCCGACAAATCGGTACTATTGTGGACAAAGACGCTCAGCGTCATTCATCTGTAATTCAATTACTATTAATTACTATCAATTACGGTGCGAAGCACCAAATTACTGCACGATGTGGCATATGCCAGCCCGCACATTCTACCCCCTTGACATTTAAACATCTATATCATAACTTGCATATAATTAACTTTATACTCCGTTATAATGAGATCTAAAACTATTCTCATAATATCTATTCTTGTTCTATTAGTGACTGTTCACTGCAAGAAGGAGGTATCTTATGTAAATATCACGGATATGAATTTCCTTACGGCGCTTATTGAATCGGGAATTGATACAGATGGAGACGGTATAATCAGTCGTGCAGAAGCTGAATCTGTAACATCTCTGGATGTAAGCGGCAATTTACAAGTGATTAGTGGCGGTTATTACCAATATGAATCAGGGGGGATAACAAGTATGAAAGGAATAGAAGCCTTCATAAACCTGGACACTCTAAATTGTGAAGGAAACGAATTAAGCAGCCTGGATGTTTCAAATCTTGGCAAGTTAACCTTTATGAGTTGTGAAGCAAATCATTTAATCGGTCTTGATGTTTCTAATAATGCTGCTTTGCGCCATTTGTTTTGTGGTGGAAACCAATTAACAAGCATTGATGTCTCTCGTAACCCTGCTCTTGAAAACTTAGGTTTCAGAGGAAATCTATTAACTGCTATTGATGTTTCCGGTAACACTAATTTAATATATCTGGACTGCAGTTATAACCATTTTTCGACTCTTGATATTTCTGATGGGACTGCATTGGAGTATCTTGATTGCAGTGGAAACCAGTTAACCAGCCTGGATGTTTCCAATAACATTGATCTAAAGCAATTAATATGTGGTCATAACCCGATGACTGTTCTCAATATATCGAATCTTGACAAGTTGACTATTTTAAGTTGCTGGGAAGATCAATTAAACAGTTTTGATATATCAGATAACAGCGCACTTGAAGAACTATATTGCGGATGGAACCTGTTAACCAGCCTGGATATTTCTAACAATACAGCCCTGAAAGAATTGTATTGTAATGGTAACCGGTTAACCAGCCTTGATGTTACTCATAATGACAATCTTGAAGTATTAGAGTGTTATGACAATCAATTAACCAGCCTGGATGTCTCTCAAAACTTGAATCTTATAGAATTATATTGTGGTCAGAATAAACTTACCAGTCTCGACCTTTCCAGTAATTCTCTGATGGGAACTGTATATCGTTATGGTTCTTACTATGTCCTGGAGATTAGCTATATGCCTGAATTGCAGATGGTCTGTGTTCACGAAAATTTGATATCACAAAATTCCTCTATTTACAGTTATGGAAGTCCGAATGTTTATTTTTCAACGAACTGCAACTAAGGGTTCATCAGGAAGAGTTTTGCTTAAATTAGTATTATTGTTTTTGTTTGCAGGAGTGCTTTTATGCCAATGTGAAAAAAAGACAGAAAATATTCTTCCCGTTGTACAGCCTGACAGCACCCTGACAAAAGTATTGATAGATCTTGGCATTGATACTAAC
>JBJKPH010000247.1:0-1935 GCA_046706585.1 Bacteroidales bacterium
CATGCAACCGGCCACTTTCAAGGTGTGAAAGGTATTCCTCCTCTGATACATCTTTTTTAAACCCGCACCAGATCTTTGATCCCGGAGTCGATTCCATAACGAACCACATTTCCGTTTTACCGTAGGCATTATGCCTCGATCGGGCCAGATCATTTCCGGGATGTACCTGTATCGACAATGCTTCACCGGCATCAACCAGCTTTACAAGCAGTGGGAATTCATCCCCGAACATCTCGTATATCCTGTCCCCGACAATTTCTCCCATGTAAACACCTATTACCTCTTCGAGATTGTTCCCTTTCAGGAAACCGTTGGTTATCAGAGAAATGTCGCCCTGGAGTGCCGAGATCTCCCAGCTTTCTCCAACAGAAACAGCTGAGCCGGCATTCTTCCCGTAAACTTCTGAAAGCTTATTCCCGCCCCAGACACGTTCTTTAAGGATAGGTGCAAACTTTAAGGGATAAAGATTTGTCATCTCCTGTCATGTATTTCATAATCGATCACGGCCTTTTCCTTGTTTATGACCGCTGCCTCTTTCTTTGCCTCCGTGTGCTCCCTGCTTACCTGGTATTCTTCCAGTTTTTCAGGCGATTCGAAAATGGAATCTATAGCCACATCCCACGACGAATCCGATCCGTTAATATTAACACCTGTGCGGTACTCTGCAACTGCAGGGTGTGTGGCAAGAGGTTCAAAAATACCTGCCAGCCTTTCAGCCAAAGCTTTTCGTTGAAGAGGAGTATGATCTCCTTTGATCCTGAAGAAAACTATATGTTTGATCATCGACGGAATTTACTATTTTTGATTATCATTCCATTGACAAAAATAGGAAAAATATGTTGATAGTGGGGATTGCAGGAGGTTCGGGCTCCGGTAAAACTACGGTAGTAAAGAAGATAATAAAGGCACTTCACCAGAGTAGTGTGGTCGTTATGCCACAGGATTCATATTACAAGGATAATCGTAACCTTGAGCTTTCTGAGCGTCAGAAGATCAATTTTGACCATCCCGACTCGATCGAATTCACACTTCTCGCAGATCATCTGAAAATGCTCAGACAGGGAAAACCAATTGAAATGCCTCAGTATTCATACATTACGTGCCTGAGGTCGGAGGAAACGGTTCATATTGAACCCTCCCGCGTGGTAATACTTGAGGGAATACTTATACTTGCTGATCCCGGACTGAGGCAATTAATAGATATTAAAGCTTATGTTGATGCTGATCCCGACGACAGGCTGGTTAGGGTTATTCAGAGGGATATAGCTGAAAGAGGCAGGGATATCAGCATTGTACTCGACAGGTATTATAAAACGGTTAAGCCATCGTACCTGCAGTTTATTGAACCATCAAAACGTTATGCCGATATAATAATACCCGGGGGAGGAGAGAACGAAGTGGCAATAGGTATGGTTGTATCGACGATTGAACGATACCTGGCAAGGGAAACAAGTAAAATATAAGATATGAAAATATTGCGTGACCTTAATCTGTCAAGGATACTGTTTCTTGATATTGAGACTGTACCCATGAGCGAGGAGTTTGACGAAATGCCGGAAAAACTGGCCGGATTATGGGATAAAAAATCAAAATATTTCAGGACAGAAGAAGAAAGTGCCGGGGATGTGTTTAACCGTGCGGGCATTTATGCTGAATTTGGGAAGATAATCTGTATATCGGTGGGATTTATCAGGGGTCCGTCCGATAACCGATCGATCAGGCTGAAATCATTCTATGGAGATAATGAAAAGTCACTTCTTGAAGATTTTTCCGTTATGCTGAACAGTTTTGCCGACAGCCGTGAAAGTATGCTTTGTGCCCATAACGGCAAGGAATTTGATTTTCCGTATATAGCCAGAAGAATGCTGATAAACGGACTTCGGATACCTCCTCTTCTTGACAACGCCGGAAAGAAGCCATGGGAGATTAACCTTC
>JBJKPH010000248.1:0-7099 GCA_046706585.1 Bacteroidales bacterium
TTCATAAGCTTTGGAATCGTTCGTCTTATTGGTTGCTGGCTTACCGAAAGATAATCGTCTCCCGGTCTTTCCTTCACCTGGGATGCACCGATGCAAATACTTATGCATATCCTCATCCTCATAAAAGTAAAAAGTACCGAAAGTTCATCATCAGTAATGCCAAAGCTATCATTATACCCCCGTATTATTGACGATGCAACCATCAACGGATCAGGACGATCGAGTATGGCATACGCACATGCTACGGCAAGATCACCGATCGTATAACTTCGGATCATATCTCCGTAATCGATAAAGCCCGACAATTCCTGGCATAGCTCACCATTCTCAACAGATCTCTTAATGATAATATTATAGTCGTTGGCGTCATTATAAATAACCGATCTCCTTAATCCCGAAAGAAGTTGTTCAGGTATCTTCGAATAGTCGGCCATGGTAATGGTGATGAACTTTTTAAGGATCTGATCGGTAACAAGTCCTGAATATTCATTCATCACCTCGCTGAAACTGGCAACATCCCACTTGAACGGCCTGTCAAAAAGTGGATTTTCGTAACCTTCAAGCACCCTGCTTACTTTTCCCAGTCCTGATCCAATTTCATAGTACAACTGCTCCGGGCAAAATATTAACCGGGCCATGGGAAAACCTTCCAGATATTCGAATAATCGTGAGTAGTATCCGGTGTTCCCTGCAGATTCGACCGTTGTCACTGCCTTCCCTTTAAGAGACATGATAAGTGCCGGGCAAAGGCCAGTTTCTTTCGATATAAGCGCAATGGCTTCATTCTGAGCGATTATCATCTCATGAGTTTCTTTCTCATTTGAGATTTTGAACAGGAAATTTTTCCTGTTACCCGACCGTACAAGAAAATTCTGATCCCTCTCCCCCGGCAGTTGCTCAATGACTCCCTCTATTCCATATTCATTTTTAATATGTTCTTTTACAATAGCAGATTCTATTCCGGGTTTAAAGGCTAATGACATGTTCACCTATTCTTTGGATAAAGTAAAGTAAGCAAAAAAATGGTTAATGCAATACAACATCCTTTCCGGAATGGTTGTCGCATATCTCCTTCCCCCCGTGAGTCTGAGGTAAAGGTCGGGATTGCAAATCCCTCCCTAACGCGTCTGGGATGTTGTCGCAGATCTTCTTTTCACCCCGTTGTCGCAGATCTTCTTCCCCCCGTTGTCGCAGATCTCCTTTTCACCCCGTTGTCGCAGATCTTCTTTTCACCCCGTTGTCGCAGATCTCCGAATCTGCGACATATATCCGGTGAAGTACTGGTCCGGATTCGGAGATCCGGACCATAACGGTTCTTTGGGGGGAATCTGCGACATATATCCGGTAATGTAATGGTCAGGATTCGGAGATCCGGACCAACGTGACGGAGGAGATCCGGACCAACTTGACGGAGGAGATCCGGACCAACGTGACGGGGGAGATCCGGACCATAACGGGTTTTTGAACATTAGTTGCAGATTGCAAATCCCGACTGACATCTACTTTAAAACCTGATCAACGGCTGTAGTCATCAGCCTCATATCCCTGGCTGTTTTAACCAGTCTGATGAACTCACTTCGGAAACCATCCTCGTCATCTCCCCTGGCATTTGCTGCCATGTGAATAACCTTCTCCAGATTGAAACTGCCGGAATTTTCAGAATCCCGAAGGATCATTCCGAAGCCTGCCACTGCAACAGCAAACCGCATATTGGCTGAAGCCTCTTCTATATCTTTGACCGGACCGGTAAAAGGTTTCTCCATAAGGATGCTTTTAGTTCCTTCCGGCTTTTTATACCTTACCTTAATAGTCAGAAGTTCATCGCTGTAATCATTTACCGGCTCAACCCTTTTCCTCTGGTATTTGAGAGGATCTACCGGTGGCACTCCGTCATACGACCCGACAGGCACAAGTTCATAAATTGCCGTTACCGTATGGCCGGCGCCCATTTCGCCCGCATCTTTCCGGTCATCATTGAAATCCTCATCGTTCAGAAGCCTGTTCTCATAGCCTATAAGCCTGTAAGATTTGATCTTTGCAGGATTGAACTCTACCTGGAATTTAACATCTTTTGCAATTGTAAACAGTGTTCCTCCAAATTCACTGACCAGGGTTTTCCTTGCCTCCTGCAGATTATCGATATATGCATAGTTTCCATTCCCCTTATCGGCAATTATTTCCATCTTATCATCTTTATAATTACCCATACCGAAACCCAGTACGGTGATAAAAATACCTTTATCCCTTTCTCTCTCTATAAGACGTTCCATCTCGGCATTACTTGAAGCACCTACGTTAAAATCACCGTCGGTAGCCAGTATGATCCTGTTGTTACCTTCTTCCATAAAATTCTCTTCTGCCAGCCTGTATGCAAGCATCAGTCCCTGCCCACCTGCTGTTGAGCCTCCGGCATTGAGCTTCTCAATTGCCTGCAGTATATGTTCCTTTCTGTTTCCTGGTGTCGGTTCAAGAACTACTCCTGCGGCACCTGCATATACTACTATCGATACCTTGTCGACCGGTCTCAGTTCATTTACAAGCAATGTAAAAGCAGACTTAAGCAGTGGTAATTTATTGGGATCATTCATTGATCCTGATACATCGAGAAGGAATACGAGGTTTGAGGGTGCCAGGTCTCTTTTATCGATACTTTTCCCTTTTAGCCCAATGTGCAGAAGGTAATGCCCGTTGTTCCACGGACACCGGGCTGCCTCGGTATATACGGCAAACGGGTGTTCTCCATCAGGTTCCGGATAATCATAACTGAAATAGTTGATCATCTCCTCAATCCTTACAGCATCTGCCGGAGGTCTGGTTCCCTGATTGATAAACCTTCGCACATTCGAATATGAAGCCCTGTCGACATCTATCGAGAAGGTTGATAAAGGGTCGTTCAGTACATTCTTATACACGTTCTCGTGTATAGTTGCATATCCTTCGGTATTAAATTGGGTGTTATACCTTCCCGGCAGAGCATTATAAGCTATACCGCCTGTTGCGTACATCGATTTAGACATGCTCCCACGCGGTCTGCCCTGTATAACGGGAGCAGCCGTTGCATCCACCTCATATTTCTTCAGTTCTTCATCGGCAACAAGAAGTATTTCCGGGAGCATCTTTACATTTATCACAGTCCTTCTGCCAATTTTTTCTTCAATAGAGGTATAACCTGAATAGCGGAATACCAACACAAGATCACCAGCCTGAATATTTATGGTATACAATCCATTTATATCAGTTGACGTGCCTCGTGTACTTCCCTTGATCGTAACTGAAACGCCGGGTAAAGGATTTCCTGATTCATCAGTAACCTTTCCGGTGATATTTCCCGGAACATCATTGCATGTAGCTGTTGCTGACATCACCAGGAATAATAAAAATGATAATAGAGTTTTCATGATTTTTATGTTTTTGGTTTAACTTCCATATAAGTGATGCTGGATTTAAACCGATTCCATAATTCATTTTTAAATTTTTTGTCTTTGTACTATCTTTAATAAGCACCAAATTTCATAAAATACATATCTGCATGCCTTTATGGGTACAGGGAAAGCAAAGGGACGAAAAGAGTGACGGAGAACTTCTGGATCTCTATTATAAGTCAGGGAATCCCGACTGGCTCGGATTGCTCTATTCAAAATATATGCACCTGGTTTATGGTGTATGCCTCAAATATCTTGAAAACAGAGAAGAAGCCCAGGATGCCGTAATGGGTATTTTTGAGAAGCTTGTTCATGAGTTGCTCCGGCACAGGGTAGATAATTTTAAAAGCTGGCTTCATTCCGTTACCAGGAATTATTGCCTGATGCAGCTGCGATCGGCAAAAGGTGAGTCGGCAAGGCATGCAGAATATATTATTTCAGCGGAAACATTTATGAAAAATAACGGTGAAATGCATCCAATAGACAGGGATGATATCTCAAATGAGAAGGCCCTGATGGAATGTATTGAAAGACTGAAAAAGGAGCAAAAGGCATGTATAGAACTTTTTTATTATAACAAAAAGTGCTACAGGGAGATAGCCGGAGAACTGAAAATTGATGAGAACAGTGTAAAATCCCATCTGCAGAACGCAAAAAGAAACTTAAAAATCTGTCTGGAGGAAGATCATGGCAAGAAAGGATAAAAACGGGAACAGTCTGCTTTCCGACTTCAGAAAGTACCGGAAAGATGAAATGTCATCAAAAGAGAGACATGAACTGGAGAAAAGATTACAGAGAGATCTTTTCGAGGATGAGGCGTCTGAAGGATTGTCAGATCTCTCAGAAGAGGAACTGAAAGATGATCTTAAAAGCCTGAATAACAGACTTGACACCAGGCTCAGGATAAGGAGGTTTCCTGTATTCTACAGATATGCAGCAGCCGTAATTGTACTGTTGATAATCTCTTCCCTTCTGCTTGTCAGGGAGATCCACCGGCCTGAATATCTTCTTTCTGAGAATGTGAAAGCAGAGAATGATCAGTCAGGGCAAACAAAAGGTAAAGAGGCAGGCAACGAACCACTAATGCAGGGATATGAAAAAGCTGAAGAAGCTGAAAAGGCATCAAAGACCGAAGAAACTGCAATAAATGATAAAAAAGAGGTGATCCGGCAGGTGAGTATCGTTGAAGACCATGAGGATACTACTGCAACGGAAGGAATAGCTGTAGCTGGTATAGTGGAACCTGAACAGGATGTTGCCGTTACTGAAAGTGACCTGTTAACAACCAGGGCAGCAAAGCCGGTGGTGGCTCTGCCTGCAGTTGATATAAGTGAAAGTAAAGATATATATCCCGATTCGTCGTTTGTAATGCTTGATGAGGCTGCCGCAACTGGTTATGATACTGAAAGTAAAGCTATGGCCGGGAAAGCAGGGGTCACCACCCTGAGTGAAAAGAATGCAGGTATTCCTGAAGACAGAGAACCTGTTCCTGAAGGAGGAATGGACCGGCTGGATGAATACATAAGGGAAAATGCTGCTTTCCCGGATGGGTATTCCGGAACGGGAAGGGAAGTAGTAAGATTGTGGGCAGTAATAAACCCCGATGGTTCAGTTTCAGGGATAAATATACTAAGAAGCCCTGGTACTTTCTTCTCTGATATGTCGGAGAGACTACTGAAAAATGGCCCGGTATGGCAGCCTGCTATCAGTAATGGCATACCGGTAAAAGATAGTGTCAACCTGAGGATAATATACAGAAAATAATAGTACTCAACTATTCATCCCCTGATCACATGATCATGCTCCCATGATCTGTATAATCACCTGCCTATACTACCGGTTCTTTATTTATAATGAACCTGTCGTAAAGCCACAGGAGTAAACTGCCTGAAACAGCAATTCCAGTGAACAGGAACCATATGTGCGACGGGTGATAATTGTCCCAGAGATACTGGTTTAGTTGTCCTGCATCAAGTCCCATAAGCTCCTGTGCTTTAGAGAAAAATTCATTCTGCGTAAGGCTATCGGCGTTTAAGGTTAAACCCTTATCAGCCAGCGCCCTTGACAGGAGGTAGTATTTATCTGCCATTACCTCGAAAGGCCTGCCCGATATCCAGCCTGCTGCAAAGTGACCGATGGCAACAGGTAAAAACGAAGTGCCCATATAGAGGGCTTTTTTATCAGCCGGTGCAATACGGCCAACATACTCTGTATATTTAGGTGAAGATGCCATCTCTCCGATTGCAAATATTAGTACACCAAACATCACCAGCCATGGATTTTGTGTTACGAACATCAGCAAAAGTCCGGCTGCGAGTATTACGATACCTGTAATAATCGAATGAAGAGGTTTTAGCTTCATACTTTGTGATGAAATATACATCTGGAGAACAATAATAAAGAAGGCATCCATGCTTGTAACGGTAGGAGCTGTGATAGTCCCTTTTGCCAGTCCGAAGAATACCGATATCTTGTCCATATCGACCCACTGCTCCAGGAAAACTGGAAAAGAATAGTATAGCTGATTGAATGCGGTCCAGAACACTGCCATTATAAGCAGGAAAAGATCATACTTCCAGTCAATAATCGTTGAAAAGATATTCCTGAAGGCTATGCCGATATTCTGCACGAAACTCTTACCGGAAGGTTCCCTGTCGGGTTCCCTGAAAAAGAAGAACACGAAGATATAATTTATGGCTATTGTAATAATTGACATCAGGAAAACGAGGTTCCAGTCGATCTTATACAGGAATCCTGCAATAAAGGGACCTATAAAACCCCCTATATTGACCATCATGTAAAAGATACCGAACCCAACGGAGGAGGTCTCCTCGTTGGTGGTCTTTGCAATCATTCCCGAAATTATCGGTTTAAAAAGTGCCCCGGCCACAGCAAGGAAAATATATGCCGAGAAAACGGCCGCGAAAGAATCAAAGGTGCCAACCATAAAGTAGCCGGCAACATATGCTGTGAACGATAGAATAAGTACTTTTTTAAATCCCACCCTGTCGGCTATAGCTCCTGTAATAAGTGGAAGGAAATAGAGCAGCATCGATCCGGTACCAATAATAATTCCTTTCTCAACCTGGGAAAGACCCAGCGCTCCGGTATCTTTTGAGAGTGTCAGATATAGTGCAAATGTATTGTAGAATCCATACCATGCCCACCTCTCAAACAATTCCATCAAATTTGAAATCCAGAATACCCTCGGAAACTTCTTAAGAACTTTACTTAGTCTGCTCATTTCTCTGCTGATTAAAGTTTGACTCCAAATATAGTTTTTATTTGTAAAGTGTCATCTGAACCATGTGGCAGATTCTCCCGCCTTAATGTTTCTTTCCAAAAAAATATTTATTGAAAGGTTTTTTTCGGTATCATGGCATATTAATTGATAAATTTGTTGAATATATGAGGAAATTACTAACCATATTATTCTCTTTTCTTTCAGTGACGGTCTGGTCACAGGATACGATAAAGATCAGAACCGACTCACTTCCTGATAAATTTTTCCTTCTTGAGAATGTCAAACGTAATGGAGAATCACTGCCAGAAATTGCCATTGATGACATAAATGTGGTGAAGAAGATGACCTTAAAGGAGCGATTCGCCTGGTGGAGATACCAGAGGCTGGTGTACAATGTAAAAAAAGTTTATCCCTATTCTGTTCTGGTAAGGGA
>JBJKPH010000249.1:0-18590 GCA_046706585.1 Bacteroidales bacterium
CTTCTTTTCCTCATCAGGCATGAACTTATAGGATGCATTTTCGCCGAAAGCTTTAAGCTTGAGGTTTTTCAGGTTTTCGGAGATAATATTTGCTGCCTCGCCGCTCCATCCGTACGATCCGAATGAGGCTGCCAGT
The DNA here is from genome assembly GCA_046706585.1 of Bacteroidales bacterium. Classification (GTDB taxonomy): domain Bacteria; phylum Bacteroidota; class Bacteroidia; order Bacteroidales; family VadinHA17; genus JBJKPH01. Next base: position 137 of record JBJKPH010000249.1, read on the forward strand.
TTACCCTTGTCCCTCAGCGGATTGACTACTGCAAACAATCTGTAAACAGGCAGCAGGGTATTCTGATTTATAGTGGGGGATCCGACCAGTATGGCATCACATTTCACCACTTCCGATTCGAGTTCGCCAAGGTCTATGTGTTCGATATCGAGCATCGTGACCCTTACATTATCAGCACTCTCCACCCCTCTTCTGATAGCTTCCGCCATCTCCTTTGTATAGCCATAGGCCGAGACATAGGTTATAAGGATATTCTTCAATGTTTTCTCCTCCGTAATCCTTAAATACTCCCTGGAGTATTTCTCTGACAGGTCGACTATCTTCTTCCAGTTTGACCTGAGTACCGGACCGTGGCCTGGGCAGAGAGCCTTTATATCAAGTGGCCTGATCTTTTCGATAGCCTTCAGCATAAATTTGCTGAATGGTTTCAATATCACATCAAAATAGTACCTGAAAGCTTCACTGTAATCTCCGGTCAGGTCATCGAACATATCTTCGTGACAATAATGGGCTCCGAAAGAATCACAGGTAAAAAGCAATTGTTCTTCTTCGATCCATGTATAGATAGAATCGGGCCAGTGAAGGTTGGGAGCTGATATGAATTTAAGGGTTAGATCACCCAGGTCGAGGGTATCACCATCCTTAACAACATGTGACCTGAACGGTTTTGGTGTCATATCTGACAGGTATCTTATGGCATTACCGCTACCGACCACTGTTATATCAGGATTAATTTCAAGAAGGTGTTTCAACGATCCTGAATGATCGGGTTCGGTATGGTCGAGGATAACATACCCGATATCCTTCAGGTCGGTCAGGGTCGAAAGTTTTTCAAGCCAGATATCAGAGAATTTATCTTTTACTGTTTCCACAACAGCTTTTCTGGAGGAATTAATAAAGTATGAATTATAGGTTGTTCCATACCTTGTTTCCATAACGATATCGAAAGTGACGATGTCGCGGTCGAGGACTCCGACCCATGATATCTTTTTGCTGATCTCCAGCACCTTGTTATCGTTCTTCATTATAAAGTTTCATTTATCATCCGCGATAATATCAGCGAACTTTGCAATAACACTTTTATTTGCCCTTACATGTTGCAGGATAGGTGTCTCAACTTCGGTTTCCACAGGCAGGAAGATGTCAACCCTTGACCCGAATTTAATAAATCCCAGCTCGTCGCCCTGGCTTACCCTTGCCCCCACCTTTGAATAGGTCACTATCCTGCGGGCCACTGCCCCTGCTACCTGACGAACAAGCACCTCAATTCCGTCGTCAGTCTCTATTACCACAGAAGATCGTTCATTCAGTTCAGATGACTTGGGATGCCACGCAACAAGATATCTTCCGGGGTGGTATTTTGTATATTTGATCTTTCCTGATACCGGATAGCGGTTACTATGCATGTTCAGTGGTGACATAAAGATGGATATCTGCAGGCGTGTATCCTTAAAATATTCCTTTTCAAAAGTCTCTTCTATAACCACCACTTTCCCGTCGGCAGGGGCATAAATAAGTCTTTCATCGGGAGAAAGGCTTCGCTGCGGGAACCTGAAGAAGAATAAAATGAAAATATAGAAAGTGACAGAAAACACAGGCACTCCAAGCCTTAAAATCTCACTATCAGGTGATATAACTGCAACAACAATATTCAGTATCACCAGGGTGAGAAAGCTGAAAAGTAATATTCTGTATCCTTCCTTATGAATACTCATAGCGTGCAAAACTAATCAAGAAAGGCCAATCATGCAAGAAGGGAAATATAAAGATAAAACACCGGGAAAGCCACCATCACCGAATCAAACCTGTCGAGAATTCCCCCGTGCCCGGGAAGCAGTTTCCCTGAATCCTTTACCCCGGCCTCTCTTTTAAGCATCGATTCAACCAGGTCTCCCAGTGTTCCGGTTACGCTGATTATCAGAGCTGCTACAACCCATTCATTCCTGTCGAGTATCCCCAGCCACATCGATCCGAACCATGCTGCTGCCATACTGACAATTACACCACCCAGGAAACCTTCCCATGACTTTTTTGGCGATATCTTTTCATAGAGCCGGTGTCGTCCGAACGGCACACCTACCAGATATGCAAAGGTATCGTTGATCCAGAGCAGGAGAAAGAACCCCAGAAGGATCGAAGGTGAGTAGCTGCCTGCATTCAGGCTGATAACCGGGCGTATTCCTTCGTTTCCGAAAGATGCAAAAAGCATCAGTGAAAAAGGGATCGCAAGGTAGATAATACCCATTAAAACATTGGCTGAGTACCTGAAAGCATCTATATTTCTTCTGAAGAGGCCCGAGACGATCAATCCTGAAACAAAAAACAGATTGACAAGTATCCATTTTGCCGGTATTATCCCTGCAGCAACCAGGGCCGAAAGGAGATACATAACCGTGCCACCTGTCAGCCCGGCGATCAGTTCACCGTGATTCTCACCGGTTCCCGATAGCCTGAAATATTCTATCATCGAACCTGCAAGCACCAGGTATATAATTACTGTAAGGGTCAGTGGATGAAGAACTATCCCTGACAGGATCGTTACGACAACACAGGTTCCGGTTATTGTTCTTACCAGCAGGTTTTTCAATAGACTAGTTCTTTAATGTGTTGTTTTGCTATTATCACAAGGTCGCGGCTTACATATAGTTCCAGTTCACCAAAACCGTAAGTCCGGTCTTTTTTATTTATAACTACCGAATCGATCGAATTTTCCTCAAGTATCTGCCTGGCCATTTCGATCTTTATCTCGTCGGAAGATTCAAATATTTTTACCCAGTCCTTCTCCATCAGCAATTCATCAGGGATTATTTCTCATCCTTCTCCCCTGCGCTTTTCCCCGGGCTTCTTCTTTTTGCAGGTTCCTTCCTTGTTGTGACTTTTTTCTCACCTGCAGCCTTAGCCCTTGGTGCTCTTTTTTTCTTAATCTCCGGTTCTGCCTTTATTGCAGGTGATTTATCACCTTTCCTTTTCCCGAATACTTTTTCCAGGTCTTCGCCGAAAATAACCTCCTTCTCAAGCAACAGGTTTGCTATTGTCTCCAGCCCGCTCCTGTTTTCCCTCAATATCTCTTTTGCCTTTTCATACGATTCGTCAACTATTCTCTTGGCCTCAGTATCGATAAGTTCTGCCGTCCTTTCGCTGTATGGCTTTGTAAACCCGTACTCACCCTGGCCTGATGAATCGTAGTAACTCATATTTCCAACCTTGTCGCTCATCCCAAAATAGGACACCATTGCATATGCCTGCTTGGTAACTCTTTCGAGGTCATTGAGAGCACCTGTCGATATCTTCCCAAACACTATTTCCTCTGCGGCCCTTCCGCCCAGTGCATATGCCAGTTCATGCATTATCTGTTCCCTTGTTGTCAGCTGCCTCTCTTCAGGCAGGTACCAGGCTGCGCCGAGAGCCCTTCCCCTCGGTATGATCGTTACTTTCACCAGCGGACTTGCATATTCGAGCAACCAGCTTACTGTGGCATGCCCGGCTTCATGGAACGCTATCGTTTTCTTTTCCTCCTGGGATATCAGCTTGTTCTTTCGTTCAAGACCGCCTACTATCCTGTCGACAGCATCCAGAAAATCCTGGCGTTCAACCTCTTTTTTGTTCTTTCGGGCAGCTATCAGTGCAGCCTCATTGCACACGTTGGCAATATCGGCACCTGAAAATCCGGGTGTCTGTTTCGACAAAAAATCGACATCGAAGTCCTTTGGAAGCTTAATAGGTCTCAGGTGAACCTTGAATATTTCCTTTCTTTCGTTAAGGTCGGGAAGTTCAACGTGGATCTGCCTGTCGAACCTGCCGGCCCTGAGCAGCGCCCTGTCAAGAATGTCGGCCCTGTTAGTTGCAGCGAGAATTATAACGCCAACATTTGTCCCGAATCCGTCCATCTCTGTAAGGAGCTGGTTAAGTGTATTTTCCCTTTCATCATTAGCTCCGAAATTGGGATTCCTTCCTCTTGCCCTGCCTACAGCGTCGATCTCATCGATAAAGACAATACAGGGAGCCTTTTCCTTAGCCTGTTTAAAAAGGTCCCTGACACGAGATGCCCCTACTCCTACGAACATCTCAACGAAATCGGATCCTGATATTGAAAAGAAAGGCACATTTGCCTCACCTGCCACTGCCTTGGCCAATAATGTTTTTCCCGTTCCGGGAGGGCCTACCAGAAGTGCACCCTTGGGTATCTTACCTCCCAGTGATGTATATTTTTTGGGATTCTTAAGGAAATCGACGATTTCCATAACCTCGGTTTTGGCCTCCTCCAGGCCTGCCACATCTGAAAAATTTATCTTCACATTGGTATCCTTGTCGAATACCTGTGCCCTCGATTTGCCGACGCTGAAAATATTACCGGCTCCGCCGGCCGAACCGCCACCAGCCATTCTCCTGAATATGAACAACCATATGACAATGATGATCAGCATTGGCAGTATCCAGCCAAGCACTTCACCGAAATAATTCTTGTGTTTCTCGTATACCGGGTGGATCCATTCGTCCTGGGAATATCCTGCTCTTTCGAGAGCATCCGAAAGATCCTGGCCGAACAATTCGACCGTTCCGAAATTATAGATGTAATTCGGTGAAGGACCGGTAAGGCTGAACGAACTGTTAGGACTCAGATCAGAATATCTTCCCGATTCGAGTGCTTCCGGCTTCAGGTATATCTCTGCATACTCATTGTTAACAATCGTAATTTTACTGATATCGTGGTTTGTGATCATCGATTGCACATCCTTCCATTCCGCTGGCTTTGCACCCTTATTACCACCGAAAAGCAGGTTTATTCCAATAAGACCTATCGCCAGAGCAACGAACAGCCACGTGGGATTGAATTTGGGTTTCAGATCCTTATTGCCAGGGTTATTACCCTGCTGATTGTTATTATTGTTTTCCTGTTCTGCCATTTAAATTAGTTTTTCTTGTCTTCTACCACCTCTGCTTTTGCATCAGCCCACAAGGCTTCGAGATTGTAAAAACTCCTGTATTGTTCCATGAAGATATGTACGATAACATCGGTATAATCAAGGAGCACCCAGAAACAATTATCCAGACCCTCCTTATGGTGAGGTCTTTCGCCTGTCTGCTTTTTTACTGTTTCCAATACCGAATCGGCTATTGAATCGACCTGGGTACCCGACCTGGCATCACAGATTATGAAATAATCACATACCGAATTATCCAGGTTTCTCATATCGAGTTTGACAACATTTTCACCTTTTTTTTCAAAGATCCCCTCCAGAATACTGTTTACCAGTAACAATGAAACATCGTTTTTTCCACTCATTAAACTTGTGTGCTGTTAGTTAGATAGCTCATAACTCATCAAAATTACTAACAAAAATTATACTTTTGTCAGTGTTCATCAATATTTACAATTTAAGTGCCAATCTCCCCTTTCGCAGAACAGATTGACCATTAAGATCAGGAATACATACTAACGTTTTGAATATCATGCATATAGGTTCGCAAATCATCGTACGTGAAAAAGTGTCATCTACTAACGATCTGGCTGCATCGCTTCTTGATGACGGCAAGCCCGAGGAGGGGACGGTTATTATCACGGGCAACCAGTTCGACGGGAAAGGACAACAGGGGAATATATGGGAATCAGAACCGGGTATGAATCTGACATTCAGCATAATACTATATCCTGAATTTCTTTCTCCCGATCAGCAGTTCTATATATCAATGGTAACTTCACTGGGCATACTCGATCTTCTTTCAGAGTTTGGATCTCACTTTTCGATCAAATGGCCGAACGATATATATTACAGGGATGACAAAATAGCAGGTATCCTGATCGAGAATACCCTTTCGGGAAACTTATTCAGATCGAGCATTGCCGGCATTGGTATCAATATAAACCAGAAAAAGTTCGGTAACTATATGCCAAAACCTGTTTCCATCAGCATTTTAACAGGAGAGGAGCATGATACGGAACTTCTTCTCGGAAAGGTTTGTTCATCGATCGAAAAGTGGTATAAGAGACTCAGCAACGGGAAATTCAGTGAGATCAGTTCGTCATATGAATCAAATCTGTACCTTAGGGGAGTAAGTTCCCTGTTCATAAAGAACGGCCGAAGGATACGGGGCACTATTACAGGAGTCGATAAGTTTGGCAGGCTGCTTCTCCTTGAGAGTGATGGCACGCAAAACAGGTACGGATTCAGGGAGATTGCGTTTGATCATGACCGGAATCCCAGTCACTGAACGATTCAAAGCCCTGCACCAGCTTTTCCAGGAATTTATTAACAGGTTCTGAAGCCAGAATTTTCAGCATCGGATTCAGGTCGGCTTTGATTGTCAGTTTTACCCTTGTATCGTCCTGATCAACCCTTTTAAGCTGAACCCAAAGGTAAAACTTTGTATTCTGCCCGTCACCTGCATATTTAACGGTACTGTATTCCTCTTTATCGATGATACTCAGATATGCCTTACCTACGGGTGATACTTCGAAGCTGCAGCTCTCTTCTCCTGCATCCCATTTTTCAACCGTACCATCCGGAATGAACTGTTTAAAATTGCGCATGTCGGTAATGAACCTGTAAACTGATTCATCGCCGGCTTCAATTTTGCCTATCCTGCTTTCAAACTTTGTCTCCATATATTATACCTGCTTACCCCACGATGAGGGATCCTTTCTCCATTCTTTCAATGTCTCGATCTCTCCGGCACCAATATATCCTGTTCTGCCCGCAGCATCAACCAGTTCACTGTAATTACTCAGTGTGTCAAGTTTAATCCCTGCCCCTTCAAAAGCTGTTTTTGCCTTGTCGAACTGGTAACTGAATATAGCGAGCATTCCCAGCACATTGCATCCTGCCTCCTGCAAAGCCCCGGCTGCAGCAAGGCTGCTTCCGCCGGTTGATACAAGGTCTTCAATGATCACCACCTTCTGTCCTTTCTCCCAGGCACCTTCTATCTGGTTTCCCAGCCCGTGCCCCTTTGCTTCCGACCTTACGTAAATAAAGGGTAAAGAGAGTATATCAGCCACCAGCATCCCATGTGCAATTGCACCTGTAGCCACTCCGGCAATAACCTCAGCATCAGGATACAACAACCTTATTTTCTCTGCAAATGCATCTCTTATTGCATTCCTTACTTCCGGATAGGATAAGGTCTTCCTGTTATCACAATAGATTGGTGATCTCCAACCCGACGCCCAGGTAAAAGGATTTGATGGTTGCAGTTTTATTGCTTTAATTTGTAATAGGTATTCTGCGATCATAAAAATGTCTTTACAGTAAAAGAGAATGTACAAGATATATTTCGAAAACAGGTTTCTGGCTCTGAGCGATCAACCCGACAGGCTACAAAAATACTGCTTATTCTATAAATTCCATGATGTGCGTGAGCTTTATGACCAGATTACGTCGTTTCTTAATAATGAGAATATCCCATGTGCCAATTTTTATTCATATAAGATTGATTACCTCTGGAAAGCATTCACAAGCTACTTCAATTATCTTGAGGCTGCAGGAGGTGTGGTGAAGCACAATTCAGGCAAGTTGCTGGTAATTAAGAGACATGGCAGGTGGGATATCCCGAAAGGACATATGGAAAAGGACGAGACCCCTCTTGAGACTGCAGTCAGGGAGATCAGCGAAGAGTGCGGGATTAATGCAGGGGATGATATTTCGGAACTTTCTCCCACTTTTCATATGTACAGGTACAAGGATAAATTCTTCCTTAAGAAGACGCACTGGTTCTTTATAAGATATTCAGGAAGCCTGGAAACAAGTCCGCAGGGATCAGAGGGTATTACCGAGGCTGAATGGGTGCCTGCCGCTATGATCAAGGATCATATGGCCGGAACGTGGGCATCAGTTGCTGATGTTGTTAACGAGGTCTCGCTGAAGCTGTTCGAATAATAATCTCCCGAGATTTTCAGAGGGCATAGGGGCAGGTGCACTAATTATCGATCCGTTACGATCGATAAGAAAAAATGCAGGAAGGTATCTTATGTCATAATCCCTTTCCAGTCCGGGATTGTTACTGCCGTCAAGAAATGTCCAGTCATAACCGTATCCCTCCATTTTTGCCACTCCATCAATAAAATCATCATCAGTAAGAATAGTAACAATATTAAGATCCTTTCCATATTCACTTTTCCACGACTTCATCAGGTTAAATTCCGACAGTGTCTGCCATGAATCAGATGATCCGAAACTAAGGAGCAGGTACTTCCCCCTGAGAGTATCAGGTGTTACTATTCTCCCGGCCCGGTCGTTCAGGCTGAACCATGGTGGATTTTCACCTTTCATGAATCGTTCTATCCTCCTGGCCATCCTTCCTGCCAGATATCTTGTATACCCGTTTGTTCCGTTAGTGGCATACCATCTGATCAGCCTCAATACACCTCCCTTTACGAATGATCCCAAGTAGTATTCATAATAAAGGTTCATCAGCAGAACATATTCCAGCAATTGGGAATTGGTTATGCTGAAATCGGCTGCTACCATTTCTCCCAGTTCCGATGCCGAAGGACTGGAATTGATATACCGGCGAACAAGGGAAGCCCTGTCACCAGAAAGGTAATCTTTCAGAATGCCATTAAAAACCTGGAATACAAGGTCGGAATATGCCCTGTTTGAAATATTGAATTCACGATCCAGTGTCTCAATAGCCTTATCGCGGTATTTACCCTGGTCCGACACCATTTTTGCAAGCATAATCCGGCATTCAAGATAGAGTGATGTGAACGGCATGTTGCCGGTGGCCAGACCTGTAAGACCTGATATCCGGATATCATAATTATCCTTGCTTTCACGAAGATAGATATCATGTGTGATCTCATTAACTATTTTAAAGTAGACCGAGTCGATGGTCCTGATAATGTTGTTCTGGCTCTCCTCTTCCGTCCTGAGATGAATGTTCCTGTACCCGAAATAAGGATTCTGGCGGTCGGCCTCTGACAGATCACGGAATTCAGGTAGTCTGACGGTATAGTTATTGTCCTCTTCTGCTATTAAATACAGATCATAAATACCATACCTGAACCTGAAAGTCTCAATACCGTCACATGAAAGACTAATACTGAATTTACCATCTTCATCCGGCATAATAATTCCCAGTGAGATCATTTCATTTGTAACAGGATCACCTGTGCGGTATACCTCGAACTTTTTGACGGTTACCCCGGGTGCTTCTCCCGAGATGGTCACAAAGCCTTCACCCCGTAGTGGCATTATCGCAACCATTGAGAGAAATATCACCGATAAACGAAAAGTCATTCTACCTGTAGTTGTTGATATCTATCCCCGACGGGATGAACATTGAGACATCGCCCCCGTTAATGATTATATCCCTGACAGTAGTAGAGGTTATGTGAGTATGTTCAGGAGCAGTAAGCAGCATGACCGATTCTATTTCAGGAGCCATTGCTTTGTTCATCTGGGCCATAGCTCTTTCATATTCAAAATCTGCTGAAGTCCTTATTCCCCTCAGCAGGTATCGGGCACCCATGCTCCGGCAGTACTCTACTGTCAGTCCGGTGTAGGTACCGGTACTTATCCGGTCGATATCCCTGAACACATCCTTTATCAGCTTCTCCCTGTTTTCAAGGCTGAAGTAACCCGACTTGACAGAGTTTGCACCTAATGCAATGATTATTTCGTCAAAAAGGCTGAGAGCCCTTCTTACGATCGATTCATGACCCACTGTGAAGGGATCGAATGAACCCGGGAATACTGCTATCCTCTTTTCCGACATGATAAACAATTCAGATATAATCAGCTAATTTCCTTACTTTCGTTTGCATTTACAAATAATATATTCCCAATATCCCTGTAACCGGCAAAAAGTCCTGCATCTTCCCCTGCAAGCTCATCAAGGGTAAATCCTAATATAGTAAGATCGGCATCCTGGGAATTGGCACAAATTAATTCTTCCCTTGATGAAGTTGCCGGCACGAACTGTATGTTTGACGGTGAGATCGGAAGCCGGCCTGACCTGATCAGTTCATGCAGTTCGGCTTTCCTTCCTTCCAGTTCTTCAGTCTCTCCCGTGGCAAAGATCTTTATCTCCCCCTTTTGCCAATCGGGGTGACCAAGAATAATATAGGCAAGCAGGATCATCAGGTTTGCATTCTCATTATCCTGCCGGCTTATCCATACATGAATCTGTTTCCTGTATCCGAATCCCTTATAGGATGTATTGAGCACACAAATATCGAAACCTGTCGAACTGATAAGCTCATAATTGGAAAGAGGTTCCCTGAGTGACTCCGGTTCGGTCCTTGAAAATTCAAACAATATCATATTGTTTCCCTTCCCCGATAATCCCGACAACTGTATCACCTGGGCTATAGCGGTTGTATACGAAGGAGATATAATAGTATCGAGGTAAACCCTGCTCTTGCTTCCTGACGAAAGATGCAGTAATTTATCAACTGCCTCACGCGACTTTCTGTTCGTTTCCTGGTTAAGGTATCCCTTAAGGTAATGAATATATGTACCGAAACCATACCTGAAAGATATCCATCTCAGCAGATCGAAGGCTGAACGTCTCTTGAACGAATCGGCTGATATACAAATTACGAAAGGTCTCCACGACGAATTCAGGTCTTCCTTGTCGGCTCTCTGTGCAAATACCTGAAGCTGCCTGCTAAGCTGGAACAGAACTCCCCGGAACAATTTTTCAAGACCTTTCTTTTCCTTGCTGGAGACATGCATGAAATAGTAGAAAAGGCTCATGAACAACAGTGAAAGAATTGCATATGGCCAGTTCATTTTGAACATAAGCCAGAATGACATAATTGCTCCGGCAAGTGAAACATACCATCTCGATTTAAATGTAGGCCTGTATGAAGGATCAGCTGCAAAATGCTCCATAAAGGAAATCAGGCAGATAGCACCGTATGTCACCATAAAGAACATGGATATTATCTGTGCCACGAAGTTTATATCACCGGCAATTATAAAGATGAAGGCTATCAGGATGGTAATAATATTCGAGTTAACAGGTTCATTTGATACCCTGCGTCCCCTGGCCAGCCATTTGTTTATACGTTGTGCCGGAAGAACGCCGTCGGCACCCAGTGCCTGGAGTGTACGGGGAGCAACCATTACCGAGCCCAGGGCAGAGGAAAGGGAGGCAGCAGCCAGCCCTATAGGTATTATCGGGCCCCATAATGCTATCCTTTGCATGATCAGCTGATCGGCATCCATATCTGCCGGAGATGCTGATATTGCAAGTTTGTAGGCAACGGCAATATATACCACAAATCCGGCAAGGGTAGCAAGAAGAGTGCCCCTGGGTATCGATTTCTGGGGTTCCTTCAGATCACCTGAAAGTCCAAGACCTGCCGCAAGACCTGTAAAAGCAGGAAACACGATAGTAAAGACAAAAAAGAAATTATCAGGATCCTCAACAGTGGCACCAAGGTTAAGAGCCTCCTGTGGAGTACTGCTCTTCCCGGCAAAAAAGAGAACCAGGGATGAAAACAACAGGGCAACGACCAGGTATAAAAACTTCATTCCCAGGTTGGCTCCCTTAGTGAGAAAGATAAGTGACAGAATAGCCATTACAGGGATGCTTATCCATCTCTTATCGCTGATCACTATCCCATGCGCTTCAGAGAGCCATCTGAGTACCGGGTCGAACGCCTCCGAAAAGGCGAGGACATAGAATGCCACGCTAATTGCCTGGGAAAGGAATAATGCCAGTCCTATGGCTGCCCCTATTTTCAATCCGAACGACCGCGAAATGATGTAATATGCTCCTCCGCCCCTTACCCTCTGGTTGGTTGATATCTCGGCTACGGCCATTGCTGTCGGCATGGTCACAAGGTGACCAATAATAATTATTCCGAGGGTCCCGAGAAATCCGGTGTTTGCAACAGCATACCCGAACCTCAGAAACAATATCGCCCCCAGAATGGTCGATACTGCCGTCATAAAGACAGGCATCGTTCCGAAATTGGCTTTATGGTCACTCATGAGGCGGGCCATATTATGAATTTACAAAATCTTTCTCGGATTATCTACTTTCTGTTTTAGCAGGGCAATATGCAGCACATCCATAATTGTATTTACATAGTTGAATTTCAGTCCCTTCAAATATGTTTCATTTATTGCCTCCACATCCTTCCTGTTATCGGCCGAAAGTACTATTTCCCTTAGTCCGGCCCGGCGTGCAGCAAGTATTTTTTCCTTTATACCTCCGACAGGGAGTACTTTTCCTCTCAGGGTTATTTCGCCTGTCATGGCAACAAACTTTTTAACTTTGCGCTGTGTAAATGCCGAAGCTATCGATGATGCCATTGTAATACCTGCCGAAGGTCCGTCCTTGGGTATTGCCCCTTCGGGTACATGTATATGAATATTCCATTTTTCTGCAAAATCGTCAGGAAGGTCCAGCATTCCTGCGTTAGCTTTAAGGTATTCGAGAGCAATCACTGCCGATTCCTTCATAACGTCACCCAGGTTACCCGTAAGTGTAAGTTTTCCGCTTCCCCTGCTCAGGCTTGTCTCAACGAAAAGGATCTCTCCTCCCGCTGCCGTCCATGCAAGTCCTGTAACAACACCTGCCTGTTCATTACCGGCATAATGGTCGCGGTTATATCGTGGCGGACCAAGTACTTTTTCAAGCTTTCCGGATGTCAGCTTCGGATCGAAGCTCATATCAAAAGCTATCTCCTTCGCTGTGCTCCGTACAAGCTTTGCCAGTCGCTTATCCAGTTCCCTTACACCCGATTCCCTTGTATACTTATCGATAACCTCTTCCATCACGCTCTTCCTCACCTGAAACTGGTTCTTCTTTACACCGTGGTTCTCAAGCTGCCGCGGAAGGAGATGCCTGTTAGCAATTTCTATCTTTTCCTCCAGAAGGTAGCCGTTTATCTCTATCAGTTCCATTCTGTCCCTGAGAGCCGGACTAATTGTTGACAGGGTATTTGCCGTTGCCATAAAGAGCACGTTCGAAAGATCGTACTCCAGCTCAAGAAAATTGTCGTGAAATGATGAATTCTGCTCCGGATCAAGCACTTCAAGCAGGGCCGAGGAGGGATCGCCCCTGAAATCCTGACCAACTTTATCGATCTCATCCAGTATGAACACAGGGTTTGATGACCCTGCACGCCTGATATTCTGGATAATGCGACCAGGCATTGCACCAATATATGTTTTTCTGTGTCCCCTTATCTCCGCCTCATCATGCAATCCGCCGAGTGACATTCTGACATACTTCCTTCCCAGCGCTCTTGCAACCGATTTGCCAAGAGAGGTCTTACCGACTCCGGGAGGTCCGTAAAGGCATATAATGGGCGATTTCAGGTCACCTTTAAGTTTTATAACCGCCAGATGCTCAAGGATCCTTTCCTTTACCTCATCAAGCCCGAAATGATCTTCATTCAGAACTGTCCTGGCATTCTCCAGATCGAGGTTATCGGCTGTAAACTCTCCCCATGGCAGGTCAAGCAGTGTTTCAATATAGTTAACCTGCACTGAATATTCGGCAGCTGCAGGATTAAGCCTGTGCAGCTTATCAAGTTCCTTTTCAAAAGTTTCCGACACCGCTTCAGACCATTTCTTTTCGGCACCCCGCTTTCTGAACTCCTCTATCTCCTTCTCATGGGGATTGTCACCAAGCTCATTCTGGATAGTCTTCATCTGCTGCAGCAACAGGAATTCCCTCTGCTGGTGATCGAGATCGGTCTTCACCTTGGACTGGAGTTCATTCTTGAGTTCAAGCAGCTGCATCTCCTGCACCAGATGTTCGAGCAACATAACACCCCTGTCCTTCAGACTATCGACCTCGAGGAGTTTCTGCTTGTCTTTTACTTTTATCTCTGTGTTTGAGCAGATGAAATTGATGAGGTATGTCTTGTTCTCAATATTTTTTATCGCGAAAGAGGCCTCCTGGCTTATCGAGGGGTTCAGTTTTATGATCCTTATTGACAGATCCTTAAGTGATCCCACTATAGCTTCAAACTCCCTGTTATTCTCGGGCGGTTGTGCATCGTTCAGCGCTTCGAATGTAGCCACCAGATAGGGATCTTCCTTTTCTGTTCCCGTTATCCTCATCCTCTTCCTGCCCTGGATGATAGCTGTCGTAGATCCGTCGGGCATTTCCAGTAATTTGATAATCTGTCCGATAGTCCCTATTGAATGCAGATCCTTAAGATGTGGATTATCGATCTCAGGATCGAGCTGAGCTACCGCACCAACTATTCTGTTACCCTTATAAGCGTCACGTATCAGTTTGATCGATTTGGGCCTGCCTATCGAAATTGGCAGCACTACTCCCGGGAAAAGTACGTTATTCCTTAACGGGAGGACAGGCAGACTGCCGGGCATTTCCTGTTCGTCCAGATCAAAATCGTTTGCATCGGTAATAATCGGGATAATCTCTCCCTCTTCATCCGCAATCTCCGGAAACAATATCCTGCCCAGGTTTTTATCCTCCTTACTGTTCATAATCTTCTTCCTCTGCCAAAATTACATATTGTTTTACAATATACGTTCTTTTGATGTTCTGTTCTAATTAACAATCATTATGCCACTATTATTGCGAATGACAAAAAAAAACCCCGGCAGCTACCGGGGTGTTACGATCATTTAAATGATCCTATTTGTTCTTTTTCTCCATATGGTTCTTATACCTGTTCATGAACTTATCAACCCTACCTGCGGTATCAACAAGTTTCATCTTACCTGTATAGAATGGATGTGATGTATTCGATATTTCAAGCTTGATCAGGGGATACTCTTTCCCATCTTCCCATACAATGGTTTCTTTTGACTGGGCTGCCGACTTTGTAAGGAAGGCTGTTTCGTTCGACATATCCTTAAACACCACGAACCTGTAATTATCAGGATGTATACCCTTTTTCATCTCTTTTCTGTTGTTTGTTTATTTACTTTTCCCGTTTATTTGGGCTTGCAAAATTAATCAACAAATTTGAAACAACAAAATGAATCAATACTTATTTAAAAAATGATCAATCCAGTTTAAACCAATCCTTTACCTCCGCGGGACCTTCTCCTTTACCAGAGAGGTGCATAAATTCGTTCTTATGCCTGTTATATGTATAATCCTTCTTCCACTCATCCTTGTTTTCTGCTATCTCTTTAATGGCATTCAGGAAAGTATTGACTTCCTGATCGGTGGTTGTCGGGTGTAATGACATCCTGATCCATCCCGGTTTCTCAGAAAGGTCGCCATGGTTGATCTTTTCGGTTATACTATGGCTCTTTTCGTATGATACTTCGAGAAGGTAGTGGCCGTAAGTACCTGCACACACGCATCCTCCCCTGACCTGGATCCCATATCTGTCACTCAGGAGTTTTACAACAAGGTTATAATGTATATCCCTGATATAGAATGATATTACCCCGAGTCTCTCTTCTGTCTGGTCGGCCAGTATAACCACTCCACTGACAGACCTCAGTCCTTTAAAGGCAATTGTTTTCAGTTCATGTTCCCTCTCCAGTATCTTCTCAATGCCCATTTGCTCCTTTAACCTTATGGCAAGGGCAATACGGATCGCCTGGATGAATCCCGGGGTACCGCCATCTTCCCTAACCTCAATATCATCGATATATTTATATTCTCCCCACGGGTTTGTCCATTCAACGGTCCCTCCGCCCGGGTTATCGGGAACATCTTTATTGTACAGTGTTGAATCAAAGACCAGTACTCCTGATGAGCCGGGACCTCCGAGGAACTTATGAGGTGAGAAAAATATTGCATCCAATTTCTCCATCGGATCTGCCGGATGCATATCAATTCCTGCATAGGGAGCCGATGCAGCAAAATCGACAAAGCAAATACCTCCGTGCTGATGCATTATCCGGGCAAGCTGATAGTAGGGTGTAAATACACCGGTAACATTCGAGCAGGCAGTAAATGACCCTATCCTGAACTTCCTGTCCTGGTACTTACGAAGCTCCGAATCGAGAATCTCCGGGTCTACAAGTAACTCTTCGTCAGGTGGAAGGACAATCACGTCAGCAAATGTCTCATACCATGAAGTATGGTTCGAATGGTGCTCCATATGGGTTATGAAAACAACGGGTCTGTCATTGTTCTTCAGACACTCGATATTCCTGATCCCGCAACCCTTCAGCCCAAGCAGCCTCATAAGCTTATTCACCACAGTAGTCATTCCTGATCCTGCTGTTATCAGCACATCATTGGGACCTGCATTCACATGCTTCTTGATTATTTTCTGGGCCTCATGGTACGCCCATGTCATTCTTGAACCGCTCTCGCTGGTCTCGGTATGTGTATTTGCCACCCACGGACCGAACTCGTTCCTTATCCTGTCTTCGACAGGTCCGTAAAGTCTCCCGCTTGCAATCCAGTCAAGGTAAATAAGCTTTTTCTTACCGAACGGTGTATTATAGGATTTATCAATGCCTACAATATTCTTTCTGAACCGTTCAAAGTAGTTTTCCAGTTTTTCCATCGGGGATCATAATAAATAAACTGATATTTGCGTCCCAAATATACAAACTTTTAGTTCCCAACCTCAATTATCAGTGTATGTCGATCACCCTGTGATCGATCAGCACGAAGATCAGGATCAGAACAACAGAATATACGGCGAATGTTATTAGCGGGATATACTCCCCGGGCTTTATCTTCATCTTTATCCATACGTAGCCCGTAAGAACAGCTTTCTCAAGGAAAAAGACAATGAAAGTAGCCAGCGCAACACCAACCGATCCATAATATCTTATTAACCAAAGGCTTAGCGGGATATTCAGGCCGAGTTCAAATATAGCGGCAAACATTGCCACACGGGTCCTTTTCCTGCCAATAACTATAGTCTGCGGAAACACGAGTCGCGGAATGACCAGCAGGATATATATCATAAAGATATCGGCACTTCTGATAAATTCATGTGTGAACACCCTGGGGTATATCCACCTTGCAAACAACAGTATAACGATCGAGACCGGAAAAAGGTAATGCATCAGGGTTCTTGACTTGTTCCTGATCATACTAAGCGATTCCTTCATCATTGACCTGGTACTGAAAGCAGGCAACATGGCATTGCTGAGACCGTTGGCCATCATCAGCACGAGCGGAAATTCCTTTGCCCCGTACCTGAATATCGCGAACATACGGGGATCATCAAAATAGCTTGAAACGATCGTTCCGTCGATATACTGTGCCGAGCCGCTGATCAGCGAGGTAAGGATAAGAGGCATACCCAGTTTCAGATGCTCACGCATAAATTCGGGCGAGATCTTCCATTCGGCATAGCGTCGCAACAGTATGATCAGCCATATCCACCTTACGCCTGTAACAAGTAAAAGTCCGTATATCGACCATATTATATCCTTGCCCATCAAAACGGGTACGATGATGAAGAGCAACTGGGGAATAAAAGTGTACAACGCGTACTGGAATATCCTGAATGATCTTTCCTTAAGCAGGTAGATATATTCGATAAGGCATACCGGGCTGCTCAGCAATATATACAGGAGCAGCAGATTAAGATAAGGAACATTACCCGTGATACCGTACACCGAGAAGTTATTCTTGAGAAGCTGACCGGTGATAAAAAACAGCAGGCTGAAAAAAACCAGCAGCAGAAATGCGTTGAAAAATTCGGGAGATTTATCACTCTCATTCTCCCCCATTCTCCTGAACGATCTGTTCCTGTTATACAGTGGCAGCAGTGATTGTATCAGACCGGTAACCCAGAAGAAAGTAAGAAGGCTGGCAATAAACATGAACATTTCCCATGAGCCTATCTCCTCTGTTGTAAGGTGGCTTTTGGTAAATACGATGCTTACTACAAAGAATATTGTAAATCTCAGCAATTGAAAGAATTGCAGTCCCGAGATATTATTTTTAAGGCTTTTTTTTTCCAACCGCCGGATTAATAGGTATTAACAATCAGTATAACTAATATAAGCCGATTTAATTGCCCTTGAAGAGAATCCTTTTCAGGTCCGTGCAAAGATAATTATTGACTTGGTTCCATCATAAATCGGGCCAGATTATTTTGCAATATGGTTTATTTGCATTTTCTTTGCAATCCGAAAACGGTGAATGTAGCTCAGCTGGTTAGAGCACTGGATTGTGGTTCCAGGGGTCGTGGGTTCGAATCCCATCTTTCACCCAGAGATTTAAGGCTTGCGCATAGCGCAGGCCTTAAATCTTCAACCTCGTTGTCGCAGATCTCTTTCACCCAGTTGTCGCAGATCTCCGAATCTGCGACTTTGATTTACTCGCGAGGAGCAGATTTGCAATCTGCGACATTACCAGGTGAAGTTACTGGTCCGGATTCGGAGATCCGGACCATAACGGTTCAGGGAGGGATCTGCGACATTGGTAAAGGTCGCGATTACAAACCGACGACGAAGGAGGAGCTCGATGACCGGAGTGGTCTGGATTCGGAGATCCGGACCATAACGGTTCAGGGAGGGATCTGTTATGAGCTAGTTGACCTATTATTTAGCCTGCTTTTTTCAGTTTCCATTAGTTAGTAACAGTC
>JBJKPH010000250.1:0-7307 GCA_046706585.1 Bacteroidales bacterium
CCATCACCTCCGTCGGGACCGCCCTTTGGCACGAACTTCTCCCTCCGCAGATGGGCAGAGCCGCTTCCCCCGTTTCCTGACCGGCAGAAGATCTTAACATAATCTACAAAATTGGATCCAGCCATAAATTATCAGATACACTCCCTGACTATAGCCGAGAGTCTTTCAAATATATCGTCGATAAGTCCCATTCCATCAACCGGTGCATATTTCCCCTGATTGCGATAGTACTCTGCCACAGGTGCCGTTTTCTCTTCATATACTGATATCCTGTTCTCTATTATTGATACATCCTGGTCATCCGACCTTCCCGACACCTCAGCTCTCGCAAGCAGCCTGCCGACCAGTTCCTCTTTTTCAACCTCAAGCACCAGCATCCTGTTGATCTCCTGTCCTTTTTCCTGCAGCATTTTGTCAAGTGCGGCAGCCTGTTCGACAGTACGTGGAAACCCGTCAAATATGAATCCTGTCTTACCGGGATTGCGGTCTATCTGTCCGCCAATAAGCTCAATAACTATTTCATCTGGTACCAGTTCGCCCTTTTTCATTATTGATTCAACCCTCTTCCCCAGGTCGGTACCTGAGCCTGTCTCTTCCCTCAGCATATCGCCTGTTGAAAGATGCACCAGCCGGAATTTTTCTGCCAGCCTTACCGATTGGGTTCCTTTGCCGGAACCGGGAGGGCCGAAAATCAGGAAATTTATCATTGTATAAAAAGTTTTAGGTTAGGTAATCAGTTTATAAACAGAAGGGAGATTTCTGCCAAATCCGTTGTAATCAAGTCCATATCCCACAACAAAATCATTAGGTATTTCAAATCCGACATAATCGGGTCTGACAGACCCCCTGAAAGCGTCCGGTTTCAACAGAAGGGTTGCTATCCTGACCATGGCTGCACCTTGTTCCTTCAGCTGAATGGAAATATCTTCAAGTGTACGGCCCGTATCGACTATATCCTCAATAACCACCACTGTCTTTCCCCTTATCTGCTCATTAAGACCGATCAGTTTCTTAACTTCTCCTGTTGAGCTTGTTCCTGAATAGGATGCCAGTTTAAGGAATGTAAGCTGTGACTTCAGTGTTGTCCTCCTGTAGAGATCGGCTGCAAACATGAACGAACCGTTCAGTATACCGATGAATACTACTTCCTCCCCTTCCAGATCGGTATTGATCATCCCGGCAAGAGCTTCCACTTTTTCCTTTATCTCCTTTTCAGCTATAAAAACTCCGAAATCCTTGTCAATTAATCTGACCCTGTCCATAAATGTGATTGTTGTCTGATAATAATATTGCGAAAATATAAAATATATGGCTTATTTTTGTCCGTAGCAGATCAAAATTAAAACCCTCATACATATGGATCCAAGAGTAAGCATAATTATGGGCAGCACTTCCGACCTGCCTGTAATGGAAAAAGCAGCAAAGGTATTGAATGACTTCAGGATACCTTTTGAGATAAATGCTCTTTCGGCACACCGGACACCTGGAGAGGTTGAAAAATTTGCCAGGGAAGCAGCCGGAAGGGGAATAAAAGTGATAATTGCAGCTGCAGGGATGGCAGCCCATCTCCCCGGAGTAATTGCAGCCATGACAACACTCCCTGTGATTGGTGTTCCCATTAATGCCTCCCTTGAAGGGCTTGATTCAATTTTTTCTATTCTGCAGATGCCTCCGGGCATACCGGTAGCAACAGTGGGTGTAAATGCTGCGCAAAATGCAGGTATTCTGGCCGCACAGATCATTGCCCTGTACGACAGCGATGTTGCAGGTGAAGTGTCAGCATTCAAGGAAACACTCAAAGACAAGATCGTGAAAGCCAACGAAGAACTGAAATCGGTTAAGTTCCCGTATAAGACAAATTGAAGGCTCTCCCTTTCAGAATCATTAGTTATGGAGGTATTTCCAAAAGAATAGTTGGCAGCGATTGACTCCCTTCGTTAGGTCCGGATTTGCAATCCGGACCACTCCGTTCATCGAGCTCCTCCTTCGTCGTCGGTTTGTGATCGCGACCAGTAGTAATTTTTGCATGTCAATTTGAA
This sequence comes from Bacteroidales bacterium, assembly GCA_046706585.1. Classification (GTDB taxonomy): domain Bacteria; phylum Bacteroidota; class Bacteroidia; order Bacteroidales; family VadinHA17; genus JBJKPH01. Next base: position 2,040 of record JBJKPH010000250.1, read on the forward strand.
TTTAATCCCATTCTTTCATAACTTGTTGATGGATTAAATTCTTATCATGATCAAATATCGCTCGCTGCAAAAATCATTTCTTGCTGTAATTCTTTTTCTGGCTGCTAATCCTGTTTTACCTTCCAATCCATACAGGCTTACAGCAGGTGCAAGACAGGCAGGTATGGCTAATACCACCATCGCCATCGACGGATACTGGGCTTCGTTTCATAACCAGGCATCACTTGGATACATGAAACAAATGGCCCTGGGCATCAACCACGACAGCCGGTTTGGGATAACCGAGCTGAGCAATAAAACATTTTCACTGATCATTCCATCCGGCCATGGTGCCCTTGGAGCCGTATATTCCTATTACGGGTATTCCGAATATAAAAGGCATACGGCAGCACTATCGTATGGCATGATGCTCGGAGAAAAGATCTCGGCCGGAATACAGGCCGACTTCTATTCGACCAGGGTTGCAGGTAACTACAGGAATACAAACCAGATAACGTTTGAAACCGGTATTATGTACCGGCCTGTGCCTGAACTGACTATAGGGATGCATGTTTTCAACCCGCTTCCAAATTCCATCAGGGAGGCTGAGATACCGGCAGTGCTCAGGGTTGGAGTAGCCTATTACTTCGTCCCCGAATTTTTATTCGCTGCCGAATATGAGGCCGATTCATCATCCGGCGATATTATCAGGTTCGCAGCTGAATATCAGGTCCTGCAGAATATCTATATCAGGGGCGGTGTGATGGCTGACCCTTGGGGGTTCAGCTTTGGAGCAGGGTATGCAGGAAAACGGTTCGAAGCCAACCTGGGATTTATTACCCATGAGACACTGGGATTATCCCCGTCACTTTCACTGGTGATATTGTTAGGCTGAACCATGGTAAGGGCAACAGCAATAATTGCCCTGGTGCTTGTTTCCTGCCTGTCATCTGCGCAGGAAATCCCACCAGGGTACGACCTGATAAGGTATATCGGGAACATGGCTCTTTTTGATGAGGAAAGATCGATGGATGAACTGAATGATGAACTGTCATCGCTGATGGATGATCCTGTTGACATTAACAGTAATGATGAGACTGAAATAGGAAGGATTTTCTTCCTTACACCCTTTCAGGTAAAGAGTATTGTCGACTACACAAAAAAGAACGGCAGGCTTATTTCAATCTACGAACTTGCATATATTCCCGGTTTTGATCCCGAACTGGCATCGCTACTGGCACCATGTATTAAGATCATAAACGATAATGAAAGAAGTACCGGCAGAAGTCATTCATCAAGGATAATAGCTAATTATCTTCCGGGAAAGCAGGCTGATAATACCGGTCCAGGTACCGATGCCAAAATGCTGGCAAAAGTAAGGATACCGGCCGGAGATGTACTGGTAGGATTTACTGCTGAGAAAGACCGTGGAGAGCTGCTTATCGATGATAACGGAAGACCGGATTTCTTTTCGGCTTACCTGAATATCAGGAATAAAGGCATTATTCGTGAGATTACTCTGGGCGATTTCGCCGCCAGGTTCGGGCAGGGTCTTGTAGCCTGGACAGGCTATTCGACAGGATTATTGCCAACGGCCCGGAATCCGATGAAAGGGATGAGCTCAACGAAGCCCTATACGTCAACAGATGAAAACAACTTTTATCGCGGAATAGCGATCTCGTCAAAAGTAAACAGCATAAACATTAATGGATTCGTATCACGGAAACCGGTTGACGCATCGGTTAACTTCGACGATTCAGGCAACCCGTTGTCTGTTATCTCATTCCCGGCCGACGGACTGCATACCAGCCAGGGATCTCTGATAAAAAAAGATGCGGTTAATGAAAGTTCGGCCGGATTGAATATCAATCAGATATGGGAAAGGATCTCTCTGGGTTTATCAATGCAGGGGACATGGTTTGATATTCCCGTTGATCCGGGGAACGGAACAAGAGAAATATATGATTTCAGGGGAAACAGTAATTTCTCACTTTCGCTTGATCATGCTGTGTCACTTCATGCATTATACTTCTACGGTGAATATGCCTTCAACCCGGGCAATGGTTATGCTTTTATACAGGGTCTTCGTTTGAGGCCCTCTCCCCGGGTTGATATGAATATTCTTGTCAGCGAGACCGGAAAAGGATACAACTCTTTTCATGGCAGTATATGCGGCGATGCCACAGTCAATTCATTCTCCCGCAATATACTGACGAACATAACGATGGAGGTGGCTCCAAATACTTTTTTAAGTGCCGGTATAACCGGAAAATCAGACAACTGGATAGCATCATATTCAGGTGCTCCGGCCCTGTCGCTCAGATATGGTGTTACGGCATTATACGATCCGGGAGAACAGATAAAAGTTACCCTTGATTATAACCTTAAGCGTTCACCGGTCTCCTTAACCCCTGAAACAGGGATCCGTACAACTGTGTATAATATTCTCCATTCTGCCAGGGCCACTATTAATATCGATCCCGGAAGCACCATCAGTCTGGCAACAAGGTTTCATTTTACAGAAATCGAAGGATCGGGTGAGCGTGGATTAATGTGTTACCAGTCGGTAAGGATCAAGCCTTTGGCAATACCTGTGGAGGCTACACTACGGTTCTCGGTATTTAATACAGGCAATTACCAGACACGCATATATGCATGGGAAGATGACCTGCTATATTCGACAACGTTCACCCCTCTCTGGGGAACCGGGACAAGGAATTATTTACTTGTGAAATACAGCCCCATAAAGGATCTTGTTCTGAGGGCAAGATATTCATTCACTGACAGGCTCAGTGATGACGGAGAAAGGATCATTACCGGGGAGTTCAGGTTCCAGGTGATTCTGAATCTTTCGCTCCCGAATGTTTGATATCCCTGATGTTCAGCTGAAGAGTTCTGACCCCCTTATACTCATTGATCTCAATGGTATAAGTAATATCGGCCATATTACCATTGGTGACCATGTCGAGTTTATTCCCCTGTCCGAAAGCTATTGCCGGGTAAACAGCTGTGCCGGTTTCTTCACTGCACAGGTTAAGTTTCAGGTGCTCACCTCCCGATCCGACAGTCTTTCCCGTTCCGTCATCAGCCACATTCCTGGTAACAAAAACAGGTGCCATGTTCTCTGGTCCGAAAGGCTGGAACTTTGCTATCTGGCTGAACAGTTCAATATCGACCTCACCGAGCCCGATCTCAAGGTCGATATCAACTCTCGGTACGAGCTGCTCATCGGTGATGGTTGAAGAAACTATCTCCTCAAACCGGGCAATGAAAAGGGGGATGTTCTCCTTTTTCAGGGTAAGTCCTGCTGCATACATATGCCCGCCGAAACTTTCCAGCAGATCGCTGCATGCTTCTATAGCCTGGTAGAGGTCGTATCCTGCTACCGATCGTGCCGATCCCGTGGCAAAACCGTTCGACTCGGTTAGTATTACTGTCGGGCGGTAATGTGTTTCTATCAGTCTTGAAGCAACAATCCCTATAACACCTTTCTTCCATTCGGGATTATAGAGAACCGTGGTTCTGGTGTTTGTCTGCCGTGAATCAGATGATATCATCCTGAGAGCTTCGGTTGTAATGGACCTGTCGACCGACCTGCGTTCCCTGTTGCAGTTATCGATCTCCCTGCTTATCTCTTTTGCAAGCGAGTGATTATCCGACACCAGCAATTCCACGGCACGCCTGCCTGATTCCATCCTTCCGGCAGCATTGATCCTGGGACCTATCTTAAAGACTATATCCTCTATAGTAATTCTCTTATTAAGATCCGATTCCTTAATTATCCTGCCCAGTCCCATCCTTGGATTCCTGTTCAGTTCAATCAGCCCGTAATAGGCCATTACCCTGTTCTCTCCGGTCAGGGGTACGATATCGGAAGCAATGCTCACTGCTACCAGATCCAGGTATGGCACCAGACTTTCGAAAGGAATATTGTTCACTTTTGAATAGGCCTGGATAAGTTTAAACCCAACCCCGCATCCCGAAAGGTCCTTATAGGGATAGTTGCATCCGGGCTGCTTGGGGTCGAGCACAGCCACAGCATCAGGGATCGTTTCACCTGGAAGGTGATGATCACATATTATCATGTCAATACCAAGCGAGCGGGCATATTCTACTTTATCGACCGCTTTTATACCGCAGTCGAGAGTAATAACAAGCCTGCAATTGGTGTCCCTGGCATAATCGAGACCACTCGTGGATACTCCGTATCCCTCCTTGTAGCGGTCGGGAATATAATAGTCAATATTATTATTAAACTGGTTAAGGAATGAAAAGAGCAGTGCCACTGATGTAGTTCCGTCGACATCGTAGTCGCCATAAATAAGTATCTTTTCATTTTTTGCCAGTGCCGTTGATATCCGGTCAACGGCAATATTCATCCCCTTCATCATGAAAGGATCATGAAGCTGGTTGAGTTGTGGTGTAAAAAATGCTTTTGCCTCACCGGGTGTGGTAATATTCCTCTGCACCATCAGTCTGGCTATCGGAACACGTACATCAGTTGCATTTGCCAACTGCTTTACAACTACTGCATCGGGTTGTTCCTTAATTATCCAGTTCTTCTTCATCTTACCTTATTCGTTAATCCACTCTATACTGAACACCTCTTTAAGCTTCAGCCTTAATATTTCCTTCACCTCTTTTATATCCTGCTCAGAGCCCAGTTCCTTCTCCAGTGATGTTACACCCTTGTCGGTAAACCCGCAGGGATTTATATAATTAAAATATTCCAGCATGGTATTCACGTTAAAGGCGAATCCATGCATCGTTATATACCTGCTTGCCTTCACTCCTATGGCACATATCTTCCTTGCATCGGCAGGTGTACCTGCATCTATCCATACTCCCGTTGCGTCTTTCAGTCTTTCTCCCTTAATCCCGAAAGAAGAAAGTGTCCTGATAACCGACTCTTCCAGGTTATATATATATCCTTTCAGGTTAAGTCCGAACCTCTCAAGGTCGAATATTGGATAGCCAACGATCTGTCCCGGCCCGTGATACGTAATATCACCTCCCCTGTCTATCCTGAAAAAGCTGGCATTTTTTGCCTTTAACTGGATAAGATCGAGCAGGAGATTGTTCTCCGATCCCGACTTACCAAGGGTATAAACATGAGGATGTTCAACAAAGATCAACCTGTCTGATATAGGATAATCCGGCCCTCCTTCATTTTCCCGGCCGTTCTTTTTCATGTTCAGCATCCTGTTAAAATGATCTTCCTGGTATTCCCAGGTCTCACCATACTCCCTGGTTCCCAGGTCTTCGAATATCACAGGATGCCTTCCCTCC
>JBJKPH010000251.1:0-5924 GCA_046706585.1 Bacteroidales bacterium
TCCTTCATTTTCCCGGCCGTTCTTTTTCATGTTCAGCATCCTGTTAAAATGATCTTCCTGGTATTCCCAGGTCTCACCATACTCCCTGGTTCCCAGGTCTTCGAATATCACAGGATGCCTTCCCTCCATATCTGGTATGTAAAGATAGTCAATTTTTTATCTGCCGGCATGTTTATCAGCATGGAAAGAGGACCTCACCAGGGGGTGACTTTCCACAAACTCAAATCCCTTCTCAGTTCCCAGCAGACGATACTTCTCAAACTGTTCAGGTGTAATATATTCCACTACTTCCATATGATTTATACTGGGTCTGAGGTACTGCCCGATTGTCAATATTGAACAACCTGCCTCCCTGAGGTCGTCCATGGTCCTTATCACTTCTTCTTCCTTCTCTCCCAATCCTACCATAATACCCGACTTCGTTCTTACGCCGGCCGAACTCAGGAATTTCAGCACTCCAAGGCTTCTCCAGTATTTTGCTTTGGTCCTTATCACCGGGGTTAGCCTTTCGACCGTTTCCAGATTGTGAGATATTACATCTGGCCCTGCTTCTGCAATACTCAGTATATCCTTTTCCACCCCATTGAAATCAGGTATTAAAGTCTCAATTGTAATACCGGGGTTTACCTCCTTCACCTTCCTTATAACTTCGGCCCAGAATGAGGCCCCCGAATCAGGCAGGTCATCCCTGTCAACCGATGTAATTACGCAATGCTTCAGGTTAAGCAGCCTTACCGATGCGGCAAGCTTATTTGGCTCTTCCTCATCCGGAGGCAAAGGTCTGCCGGTTACAGTACCACAGAATTTACAGGCTCTCGTGCAAATATCCCCGAGTATCATAAAGGTCGCGGTGCCTGCATTCCAGCATTCCCCTATATTCGGGCAATTACCACTGGTACATATCGTGTGAAGATGGTTTGATTCAACCAGCCTCTTTACACGCGTGTAGCTTGGACCGCTTGCTCTCTGCATTTTGAGCCAGCCCGGCAACCTTCTGTATTCCTGACCGTTAGCCATTATCTCCTGTTCTTTTATGCTGACTGCAAAGGTAACTAAAATCAGGGTGAAAACATACCTGCCAAAGGAATTATATCTCATTACCTGACCTGCATAACAGTATGGGGAAAGATCAGACAAATTAAGGCAGGAAGCTATCTGCCGGTATTGTTCCCGGCTCACCCGGCCCGAATATCAACATTAATAATTATTTTTGCAGAAAATCAGAATACCCGATATGAGTAATCTTCAATTAAGCGAACAGGAACAGATAAGGCGCAATTCGCGTGACGAAATACGAAAAATGGGGATCGATCCCTACCCTGCAGCAGAGTACAAAACCAATGCTCTGTCTAATGAAATTCTGGAAAACTATAGCGATGAGAAAAAGAACTTCCGTGATGTTGTTGTCGCTGGCCGGATAATGTCAAGGAGGATAATGGGGAAAGCCTCGTTTGCTGAGATACAGGATTCAGCAGGCAGGATACAGGTTTATATCAATCGTGATGAGATATGCCCGGGGGAGGATAAGACGATGTATAACGAAGTATTCAAGAGGCATCTTGATATTGGCGACATTATTGGAATAAAGGGACATGTATTCAGGACCCAGGTAGGTGAGATAACGGTACACGCCAAAGAGCTTACCATACTGAGCAAGTCGATCAGACCGTTACCGATAGTAAAGGAGAAGGAAGGGCATGTTTACCATGCTGTGACCGATCCCGAGATGAGGTACCGGCAGAGATATGTCGACCTTGTTGTCAATCCCCAGGTGAAGGAGGTATTCAGGATGAGGACCAGGATAATGGACTCCCTGCGGGAGCTATATAATTCAAAGGGTTACCTCGAGGTTGAAACCCCTATTCTTCAGCCCATACCGGGAGGAGCTGCTGCCCGTCCGTTCATAACACATCATAATGCACTTGATATACCACTCTATCTGCGGATAGCAGATGAGCTCTACCTGAAAAGGCTTATTGTTGGCGGATTTGAAGGAGTGTATGAGTTTTCGCGTGATTTCAGGAACGAAGGGATGGACAGGACTCACAATCCGGAGTTTACCGTTATGGAGATCTACGTGGCTTACAAGGACTATAACTGGATGATGGATTTCACCGAGGAGATGATCGAAAAGGTGGCTCTCGACCTTCACGGAACCACCAGAGTGCCGTTCGGCGATAAGGTGATCGACTATAAGAGACCATTCAGGAGAGTGACCATGACAGAAGCCATCAGGGAGTATGCAGGGATTGATATTACAGGGAAGAGTGAGGATGACCTGCGAAAGGCATGCGACAGCCTCGGTATAGAACACGACCCCTCGATGGGTAAGGGAAAACTTATAGACACCATCTTCGGGGAAAAATGCGAACATAACTTTATTCAGCCCACATTTATTCTCGATTATCCTGTAGAGATGTCGCCACTTACCAAGAAACACAGGTCGGTGGAAGGTCTTACCGAGAGATTCGAACTGATGGTCAACGGTAAGGAACTGTGTAATGCATACAGCGAACTGAACGACCCGGCCGACCAGCTTGAAAGATTCCAGGATCAGCTTAGGCTGTCGGAGAAAGGCGATGACGAGGCAATGTTCATCGATATGGACTTTGTCAGGGCTCTGGAATATGGTATGCCACCAACTTCGGGTATGGGGATGGGAATCGACAGGCTCACCATGTTCATGACCAACCAGCAATCGATTCAGGATGTGCTTTTCTTCCCGCAGATGAGACCGGAGGTGCGGCAAACGACCAACGACGAACGGCAAAAGGCAAAATTCATCGAAGCCGGAGTGCCGGAAGAGTGGGTGGAACCGCTTATGGCGCTGGGTTATGATTCGGTGGAGAAGCTGAAAGAGGTTGAGAAGCCGGGCAAGCTGGCTAATGACCTGAACGGCTATAAGAAAAAAAATAAGCTTGATCTGCCGGGACTAAGCCCGGAGCAGGTAGCGGAATGGTTACAGTAACAGCACATGGTTTGATATTAAAAGCCCCAATCGTTAGAAAGGGGCTTTCTTCTGTCAAAATAGTGTCACTTTAGAAGCTTCACCTCACCAACGAATCTTCAAGTCTCCACAGGCTTCTATTATCATCTTTTCATACCCTATATGATTGTCTGGGGCAGGAGTAATCCTTTGTCCAAAAACATCAACAGATAAGCAAAATTCAGGATTTACAAACTCCTCCTCAGTTGCTTCCTCTTTAAGTAAAAAAAGTTTAATAGCCGCTGCTGCAAGCATAGCTTGCTGTCTATCAAACGGCTGGCCTTTTGAAATGTGAAATTTAATACCACCTATAAAGGGTTGGCCATCCTTAATTCCCCTAATGATTAAATCAGGAGCTATTCTTATGTCCACTCCATCAATTCTCAAATACTTATTATTCTTTGTAGTAAAAGAACATTTTAAATCCTCGAAATTTGGAAATCGAAGTTTCAGAGGGCAAGTTCAAAGCCAAAGATCATGCATCCTTATTTTCCGAGTATGTTACATCCTTGTTTTCCGAAAACAATACATTCTTACTTTCCGATTCTAGTACATTGTTATTTTCTGGTTACATCCCAACGGTATAATAATGATCGTAAATACTATAGATGGCTATTCATTAGTGACAAATAATAAATCTTTTGATGATAATAAAACTCCTAGGGAAAGGGCCAAACTTGAGAAAGCGCTGGACGAATTAATAATTAATGGTCTCATTAATGCAAGAGGTAATTCTGGAACCGTTTGGGGAATTACAAGTAAAGGTTATGATCTAATTGATGAATGGAATCAGTAGTGTCCACTTAAATATTTTTAGAAACGTTATAAAATACATATAATAAATAAGATACAACAAGAATTTCAACGTGTCGATTTGAAATTGTAAATCGTATCCGGTTTTAATAATCGGGTATTATGAACAATGGAAAATACGTTTTCAGCCAACTCGCTGAATTTCTTCCCAAAAGGGTTTTTGATTGCATAGTGATGAAATATAGAGGTGCACTCAAAGAGTTATGGAGAATAATAGTCTTTTACATTTGCGTCTCAAATACTGATGATCACTTAAGGAATCATGGTTTTATTCTGACAGATGAAGGATGGATATTATCCCCTGCTTATGATATAAATCCGGAAGAATCAGGTTCCGGACTTAGTCTAAATATATCCGAGGATAATAATTCACTTGATATTAATTTGGCTAAGGAAGTAGCAGAATATTTCCGCATAGACTCCAAGGAATCTGATGAAATAATTGGTTTTATAACCTCTGTTGTTAAAAGATGGAGATATGTAGCTACTGAAATAGGAATTTCAGTATCTGAACAGGAACTAATGTCAAATGCATTTAGAAATGCATAGAATTAACACTTGATAGCACTTGGTTAACCCTATCAACTTTTGATTTATCATTATCGATTAACTAATTTTGATTTTAATAGTGACAAAGTCTCTGAAAGATTGTTTATATAATGAACAAGAATACCAAAGAACTTTCACTACAATAACCGGATCAGAAATATGATTGAGAAATATATACGTTCACCATTCCAGAAATTTGCGAAGATTGAAGGACTAAGTGGATATTTGCTATTTGGAGCAACACTCCTGGCAATTACCTGGGCCAACTCACCATGGTCAGGTACATATGAATCAATCTGGGAATATAAGTTCGGGGTCAATGCTGATACATTTGAACTCTCAAAACCTGTGATGCTTTGGATCAACGATGCCCTGATGACTGTCTTTTTCTTTTTAATCGGCCTTGAAATCAAGCGTGAATTAATAATAGGCGAACTAAATACCATTCGTAAAGCTGCTCTTCCACTATTCGCAGCTATAGGAGGCATGAGTGTCCCGGTTATTATATACACACTTCTAAACTCTAACCCTGACGGAGTTACGGGTTGGGGAATTCCGATGGCTACCGATATTGCATTTTCACTCGCTATTTTAAACGCACTGGGGAAAAGGATCCCCCTAAGTATAAAAATATTTCTTACAGCCTTTGCCATCGTTGACGATATTGGGGCTGTGCTTGTCATTGCATTGTTCTACAGCGAAGAAATAAAATACGGATTACTGCTCCTGGCAATAATACCAGTACTTTAGCTGGTAATTATGGGTTCATTCAAAGTATTTTCATGGTTCTTATGGGTTTTTCTTGGTTCCATTATCTGGCTTCTTTTTCTCGAAGCTGGTATACATCCAACTATCGCAGGAGTACTGGTTGCATTTACAGTCCCTTTGAAACGCAGGGTCATGTTAAAAGATTACACTAATAGACTTGAAAATATCGTTAGCGATTTGAAGAATTGCGAATCCGAAAACAAATTGATACTTAGTACAAAACAGATCGGATATATTGATGACCTTGAGGACTGGACATCAAGGGTGCAATCTCCGCTCCAACACCTTGAGCACAAACTACATTCATGGGTGGCGTTTATGATTATGCCTCTCTTTGCTCTTGCAAATGCCGGGATTATATTCAATTTTAAAACCGGTGTTGATATTAATATCATATTAACTATTGCATCAAGTCTGCTTGTAGGGAATGCCATCGGTGTACCCTTATTAACCATGATCGGAGTTAAATTGGGGCTAACTGAGCTTCCCAATGGGATGAAATCAGGGCATCTGTTTGGAATTGGCCTACTTGCTGGGATTGGCTTTACAATGTCGATATTCATTTCAGGTATCGCTTTTGCTGATAATCCGATCCTGATAAATTCAGCTAAAATCGGGATCCTTGCAGGTTCATTTCTTTCAGGTATTTCCGGTTACCTGTTACTCAGGTTCACCGCAGGAAACAAGGATCCTATTAAAATTCAGAATCCTGGAGAAACCGTACATAATGGCGACTGACCTGAACGGGTATAAAAAAAGAATAAGCTGGATTTGACCGGACTGAGCCCGGAGCAGGTAGCTGTATGAC
>JBJKPH010000252.1:0-7080 GCA_046706585.1 Bacteroidales bacterium
GCAATAAACCGGTTATTGAAACCAGCGGGAATATTAAAATAACAGAAAGCAATATAATTATTAACTTCCCCCAGAATGAAAGCAAAATGAAATTATGAAATACTATCAGAAGAAATAGTATCATTACAAAAGCATAAGCAATTCTTACTAATGCAGAATATGAAAGCAATATAGATACCGTCATCCCTAGCAGCTTAAAGAAAGAATATGAACTGGGACGATGATGATTTTGATGATCGATCCAATATCTTCCTATATCATCTGTTTCTCTTGCCAAAAGAGCGTCGAGAAATACAATTCTTTTAGTTTTTTCAATCCTGCCTGCAACATCGGATCTGATTATCCTGAAAGGAGAATAACATTTATTAACTGGTTTAATAAGACTTGAAGCCATTCCCCTTCCTAAAGTAGACCCGGCATTCCTGAAATTACTGGTTTTTTTGCTTTTATAGATCCCGTAAACAACTTCATATTTGTTTCCCAAAAGGTAATTCACCATTAAAGGGATAAAACAGGGATCATGTTCAATATCCTCATCTAATGTTATTATAAGATCTCCTATTGCTTTTGTCAAGCCAAATAAGGTTGCTTTGTGCTGACCGTAATTTTTTAACAGCCTGTAGCCTTTAACCTTTAAAGGATATCGGATGCAAAGTTCCTCTATTTTTGACCTGGAATTATCGGATGAATTGTCATCAATAAATATGACTTCGAAATCATATTTTTCGTCAAGAGTTCCGGCAATTCTTTTATAAAGAGGGATTATTGTTTTTTCTCCCTTGAAAACAGGTACTACTACTGAAAGTTTCAATATAATTTTCTGATCAGTGATAAATAATCATTCTTTTCCATTTGAGGTCAGCTTCCTTGCAACTATATATGTCTCTTTGACACTGAAATTCACAAACCGGGAAATTGAGTTCAGGGTTTTCCTGTTGTTTGTCGATATCGAAGCATATATCCCCTTGACTTTTTTATTTTCTGCTACTTTAAGAGAATTATATAATATTAGATAGGATAATCCCTTGTTCTGGTATTCTTTAAAAATACCTGCCTGAAGAATATTAAAATGAACTTTACCAAGCTTTTCAAGAACAAAATACCCAACCGGTATATTCTTTTTCATCAGACTGTAAATGATAGTTTCATTCTTATTATACAGGTCGTGAAGCCAGTTAATTATCCTAATATCAGATATCCTGTTATCAAGTACCGGATCTACAGAGATTCTTCCGCTCAGGTACAATCCTTTGCTTATTTTATTGCATATCTGGTCCAGTATGCTCCTTTCGGTAATCATTATACATTCATAATCATCAAATCTTTTGATCCAGAGCGGGTCGAGAGTTCTTAGCTGGCTGACCAGAAAATATATTACCTGCTGCACTTCGAGAAATCTGTATCCCTTCTTCTCCAACTCATGCATTAAAAAGATAGAATCCCCCGGAATCTTTGCAACTATGTAATCATTAGATCTTTCCAGTTGCCGGATAACTGCATGATCTACTTCCTCACCCTGATCAAAAATAAGCTCTGCCACCTTTAGCCCAAAATTTCGCTTTTCCCAATATGCATCAATTATCTTCATTTCTTTGAATTTATGATCCAGAAGCTTGCATTATTGTCCTGAAAGGCTAATCTGACTTGTGCTTTTTTTATCAATAGTATTTTCAAGGACAAATTAAAGAGTGTAATTTGCAGTTGAAAATATTGACACAATAAAGACCATTCTTTATGATCCCCGTATCAAAACCATCAACCGGCCAAAAGGAAGTGGAGATGGTGAATAATGTTTTTGATTCAAACTGGCTGGGGCTAGGTGAATTTGTTTCCAAATTTGAAGAGCAGATATGTGAAAAACTGTGTGTTAAGAATGCTGTTGCTGTAAATACAGGCACTTCTGCCAAATTTCTTGCACTTGAAGCACTAGGGATTAATGCCGGAGATGAGATCATCGTACCATCACTTACCTTCTGTGCAACCATACATGCATTAACAATGCTTGGGGCGAAACCTGTATTTTGTGAAGTCACCCCGGAGACTCTTTGTATAGATCCTGAAGATGTAAAGAAACGCATCAGCCCCAGAACCAGGGCTGTATTGCCGGTTCACTATTGTGGAATTGCCGCTCCAATGGACAAGATACTGGAGATATCCGGATCTTTTGGAATTCGTGTTGTTGAAGATGCAGCGCATGCTTTCGGATCTTTTTACAATGGGAAACAGATTGGCAGCATAGGTGATCTGACCTGTTTCAGCTTTGATCCTATCAAAAACATTACTTGCGGAGAAGGAGGTGCAATAACTACCAACGACGATATGCTGGCTGAAGTTCTCAGGAAGAAAAGAAACCTGGGAATAAGCAGGAACAGCTGGTTGCGCAGAAAGGAGATGAATCAACCAGGGTATGAAGTTATTATGCAGGGATACAGATATCATATGAACAATATCAATGCGGCAATTGGTTTGTCACAACTGAAGAAATTTGATTTCTTTCACGGAAAGAAAACAGAAGTTGTGAGAAGTTATAATGAAGCCTTTTCAATAGTAGATGAAATAAAACTGCTAAAATGGGATCTAAAAGCGACCTTTCCTTTTATGTATATCATGTTAGTGCCCGGTAATGTGAGAGATAATCTGAGGGAATTTTTGCGAAAGAGAAATATTGAAACACTTGTAAATTATACTCCGAATCACCTACAACCATTTTTTTCGAACGGACAAAAACTGCCCGTAACAGAAAGGCTCTATAATGAAATTATTACTCTTCCTCTTTTTGCTGATATGACACATGATGAACTTCATTATATAATAGAATCTGTATTAATGTTCTTTAAGAAAGAGTAACCATATGGATATGAAACTTATTCCTTAAGAAAGTTCAGGCATACTTCCGTCCGGTCAGTCCCATACTTAAAACCGGGCCCAACAGAATATAATTACCTGTAAATCATCACGTTAACATTAACGTGACTTATCTGTTAAATTATCTTTTCTACTTCGTAGCTGCTCCAAAGAGGAAGCAGCTCTGCAGAATCAAATCCGGCCAGATCTTTTTCTGAATTTCCGGGTTCAAAGATCCTGCATTTCACTTTCCGTTTAACTATTTTTTCTGCCTGTAATAATTTCCTGTATAAATAATCCCTGTCCACATTATTCCCAATGAGAATAAGCTCAATGATTTCACTATCAATTCCCCGGGCAAAAACTCCGGTTAGATAAATACACTTCAGAGTACCAATCCGGTGAACTACTTTTTCAATAACCCTGTCGATACCTGTCTCCTTCAAAACAATATTATGTATATCGGTGTAAAGAGGGTGGTTTTTGTTAGCCTGGTAAATTTTCTTATTCCCTTCTCTCAGGGAATTCAGAAGACCTGCATTTTCAAACCTGTTCAATTCAATGCGAATTGAGTTAGTAGATTCTCCAAATTCCGACTCAAGTCTTCTCAAATGAGCCTTTGTGTCAGGATTAATAAAGAATCTCTTCAGGATCTTTATTCTTGTCTGAGATGTTATCAGGCTGCTTAACACGTGATCAGATATTTGAGTAACAAATTTACTCGTTTTTTAATTCCATTCACAAGGTTAACTACTTTTTTTAAGTCAGATTTTATAATGAAGAGGTTGCATGGTCAGTCATTATGTCTTCAATATTTTCAAAAATCATGGTGCCCGGTAATTACCTTAAATACTTATTCACCTGATCATCAACCAAAACAAATTCGGTACTGATTTGTTTTTTAATATTATATTTGTATGTATTTTAGTAATTGAGGTGCAACTTTTCGGCTATCATTTTTGTCTGATAGTAACAAGCAGACTATGAAAAAAACAGTTATCACCATAGTTTTCATCACCACTATCCTCTTCCCTTCCCTGGGAATGGATGGTGATGGTAGTTCATCCAATCCTTTCAGAGGTACATTAAATACTTCTGAGACATGGTCAATAGGTGAATTTACAGGTAATATCGTATATATTGGTACTTCGACTGAACCGGATCTGACTGTTACCACAGATGGTCATCTGACAATTGATCCGGGAATTACGGTTATTTTTACCCAGTTAACATCAGATCTTATTATTACAGGGTCAGGTATTCTGACTGCTGAAGGGACAAGTACCGACCTGATCACTTTCACAAAGGATCCTGGAAAAAGTCACTGGGGGCATATCTCTTTTGAAATACCTGGTTCAACAAATCCTATGACAGGCACCGGTTCCTTTGACTACTGTCATATTGAATACGGTTATGCTGATGGAGCTTATCCTTATCCCAGTTCTGCCGGTGGAGGGATACAGGTAAACGGACCCGATGTGACAATCTACAACAGTTCATTTAATGATAACTTTTCCAGGTATGGTGGAGCAGTTACTGTAAATGCTTCTCAGAATACTATAATTAAGAATAGCTATTTTAAATCCAATGATGCATTTGAGTGTGGAGGAGGAGTTCTATTGCACCTTAATTCAACAGCCCTGGTGGAAAATTGTATTTTTGAAGATAACCATAGTACAGGAACATCATCATCAACATTTAGCGGGGGAGCTATTTGGTCGCGCCAGAACACATCAAAAATTATTAACTGTACTTTTGTGGAAAATAATTCTGACAGGTCAGGTGATGCATTATATACTTATTCATCACCTGGTACAAAAACAGTTAACTGTATTTTCTGGGGTTCAGCTGATCAGTTCTCCAGTAATGGTTCTTCATATACAATATCAAATTGTGCATTTGAGACAACAAAACCTGCAAGTTCAGTAAATTCTATCGTAATATCCGATGTGGCATCAGATCATTTCGTAGATGCTGCCTCCAGTAACTGGGCACTTAAATTCATTTCCCCCTGCCGTGATGCCGGTGTAAATACATATTCGGGGGTTACAATCCCGTCGGCAGATTATGAAGGTAATCCCAGAATAGGAACAAAGGATATAGGCACATATGAAGTTCAGTACAGCAGGTGGACGGGAGCTACCTCGGATCAGTGGGCAATGGCGTCAAACTGGGATCAGAGCCTTGATCCGTCGTCAGGGACGGATGTTGTGATCCCTGCCGGGCTTTCGAACTACCCGACCGGATCCACTACACAGGATTTTACGCTTGCAAGCGGCAAGCAGATGATCGTTGAGCCAGGTGCAAAACTGACCCTGGATGCCTTTACCAATAACGGAACTTTTACGCTTAGCTCTTCGCTTGACCAGGCCGGCACGGCCGACAGCACTTATTCGGTTATTCTCAATTCATTCTCCGGCAACAATGCTGATGCAGAATTAAATATCAGGGGTGGTTATTCCAACCCGCCAATAAATTCAGAGGGGAAATGGCACTATATATCCATACCATTCAGCACCAGCGTTTCAACATCTGTTTTTGCCCCAGCGGTCACACTTGACCTGGCCAGGTTTTATGAAGACCGCCCCACTGCCACAGAACTTGAAGGATGGGTGGCATATGACGGATATGTATATTTTGGAGGAGGAAGTGATGCCGGTTATGCATTTTCAAGCCTTACGACAGGCACAGGTTATAACCTGTGGAATGATTCGGACTGGGAATTTACCATCAGCGGAGCATTAAATACCTCTGATGTGACCGTACCGCTGGGTTACTCGGGATCAGAGGCATGGAACGGTTTTAACCTGCTGGGTAATCCTTTCAGCTCAGGTCTCGACTGGGATCTGGTAACTGCCGATGCCTCATATCCTGCAAATACAAGCAAAGGAGTCTATTTTACAAGAAATAACGTGCAATGCACCTATATCGGAGGGGTCGGCACGCCTTCCGATGTAACAGGCATAATTCCCCCCATGCAGGGGTTCTTTACAAAAACCTATGCTGCCTCAAACTCGATAAAGCTTATTGCATCAGCAAGGACTCACGGCTCGATCCATGCACCCTATAAGGGTAAATCCATTATTCCCCATATAAGGCTGCAGATAAATGACGGCCAGGCTGCCGATGAAGCAGTTGTAAGGTTCGACGAAGCAGCCAAAACAGGACTCGATTACGATTTTGATGCCGTGAAGATGTTTATCGATGACAGCAAACCATACCTTTTTACCACATCCGGAGGAATAAAATTTGCAATCAACGGACAACCTTACCCTGATGCTGCTGCGGATATTCCCGTTACGGTTAATTTTACCAGCGACGGAACACATACCATCACAGCAACACAACTGCAGGGTCTTGACAATTATAATGTGACCCTGAAAGACCTGGTGACAGGATATGTTGCAGACCTGAAAAGCACTCCCGAACTGACTTTCACTGCTCCTCCGGGAGTATTCACCGACAGGTTCAGGCTGTCTGTCAGCAGTGTAACAACAGGCATGGAAGAGATAACCACCGGGAAGGGTATTTTCAATGTTTTTGAAGCCAACGGTCTGATCAATATACAAACAGTTTCAGACATCTGGAACGGACAGGACGGTTCGGTAAGGATATATGATATGACGGGAAGGATCGTAAACAATCTACCGGTTACAGAGTTCGTGAAAAGTTCAATGATACATGTGCCGGCACCTGAAGCAAAAGGCATTTATCTTGTTGAGATGTCATCAGGTACAATGAGGCATGTATCAAAGGTTATGATAAGGTAATTAAGAGATCAGGATTTGGTAGAATTGAAAGAAATTAAGATATTGCGTAGCCAGATGAATATGATAATGTTACAGGATGCCTGTCCTGCGATCATGAAGTTATTAAGGAAACTACCAGTTAACTCCGGCAAGCAGTTTTAGAAAGAGTATTAATGAAGAAAAGAAAATATATAAAGCCTGCTGTTAAAAGGGTTATCCTGGATACATCTATATCGCTGGTAATGATGACTACAACCCCTGTAAACCCTCCACCACGGGGAGACCTGAAAAAAGGCAGTGATCCTTTTTCAAGCCCGTTTGATGAGAAACCCTTCGGGTAGGCACAGATTATCGCTGAGTACGCAGATTTCGCAGATAAACGAATCAGGACCTAGCATAGATGCCGGGTCTTTTTGTTATGGCAGGGACTGGTGCGGCGGTGCGGCGGTGCGACGGTACGGCGGAAGATTGGAGTGGGAGAAACGGG
>JBJKPH010000253.1:0-6408 GCA_046706585.1 Bacteroidales bacterium
CTTGCTAATGACCATGATATAAATGCGGTGGTACTTGATGAAAAGGTAACGACAGCAGGCTATCAGGGAGACAAAGCTCCCGACCTGTGGTTTGGAGGACCTGTTCTGTCTGCCGGTTCCGGGAATATCGTTCTGCGGGAAGATAAAGGCAATGTAGTCGACGGACTTAACTATGGAGGACTTGCTGACCCATGGTTAGCTGAAGGTTATCAGGCAGTATCGGGGGCAGGAGAGAACGGTAACTATGTGCCTTCACCCGGTTCATTCCGGGGCTTCAGGATGGGACAGTCTTTTTCGTTCAGCCAGCCTGACAGAAGTGCAGGCCGCTACCCTGACGGTGTTGACAGTGACAATAATAGCCGCGATTTTCTGATACAGAATAACACTGCAATTTCAGTCCCGGCCAAAGAGGGTTCAAAAAATATTAAAGTTGCCAGTGTGACTAACTTCATTATCGGCCAGAAAATAATCATAGGCTCAGGCAATAACAGCGAAACAGCTGAAATAGTCGATATTGGTACTGCAGGAGGAACTACTGTCGGTACTGCTGCAAAAGCCGGGACAAAAGCAATTCCTGTATATGGTGTGGCAGGCTTTAATACGGGTCAGACAATCACTATCGGTGATGGCGCAAACCTGGAGACAGCTGTTGTATTATCCATTGCTTCCGGGCGCAGGCGAAACACTACCCCTACTGATACAATCACTGTTTCCAGGCCGCTTAAATATAACCATGGTGTTGGCTCGCAGATATCAGGCAGTGGAATTACCATTTCTGCACCCCTGAAAAAACCTCATGAAAATGGCGAACAGATATCAGGTAATGTTCCCACACCGGGAGAACGAAACCAATATATCAGAGAATCCAGGTGAAGTCAAATGAACGATCCTGGCCCTGGTGGCGTTGGCTCCTGACATTATTGAACATTATTGCACTGGTTCTGAGTGCCGTTATGAGCTGGCATTATCTGTCAGGAGGATCGATAGCCGGCTGTGGCGGCGGCAGTCCGTGTGAACAGGTTATGAATAGCAGATGGTCGGCTGTAGGAGGAATTATACCCGTCAGCGGTCTTGCTACAGGAGTATATTTCGCTATGCTGGTGGCCGGATTATTTATTGGCCCTGCATCAGATCCACAGATAAAAAGAGCAGCCTGGAGCTTTATTCTGGTAATTGCCGGTTCGGTAGCCGGAAGCGCCATTTGGTTCACAGTTATACAAAAATGGATTATTGGAGAGTTTTGTCCATATTGCCTGGCAACTCATTTTACAGGAATTCTGCTGGCTGTACTGATATTATGGAAAGCTTTAAATAATTCCGGGGATCATTCTTTTCGTCTGCCGGAAGTTTTTGGTCGTTTTTTTATCGGTTTGATAATTGCAGGTTTGCTGGTAACCGCTCAGGTCAGTATCAATCCTGTGCCAATCAACAGTAATGGAAATTCACAGGAGGATCTGCCGGTTATGGATTACAGTAATGTTCCATTGCTGGGTTCACCGGATGCCCCCGGTGTAGTCATTCTGCTTTTTGATTATGAATGTTCCCATTGTCAGAGGATACATTTCATGCTCGACGAAGCAATCCGGCAATCCGACGGAAAGCTGGCGTTCGCTCTTTGTCCTGCACCTCTGAATACCACTTGTAATCCCTACATCCCGCGTGATGTTGATGCTTTTAAAAATTCATGTGAACTTGCACGTATCGGCCTTACAGTATGGTTGGCCGACAGGGAGGCATTCCCGGAATTCGACAACTGGATGTTTACTTTTGAGAAAGGAGATGCATGGCACCCCCGGAGCCCTGAAAGTGCAAGGGAAAAAGCGATTGAACTGGTTGGTAAAGAAAAGTTCAGTGAAGCATCAAATAATGATTTTATAGGCCGGTATTTGCAAACATGCACACATATTTACGGACAGACTATTCAGAACGGTAAAGGGGGTATTCCCAAAATGATCTTTGGCTCACGATGGATAATTCCCGAACCCCGGAATGCTGATGATCTGATCATGATCCTGCAAAAAAATCTTGCAGTGCCTGTTTTTTGAAACAACAGTATCAGACCGAAGGCTTTCATTTATCTGTTGTTAAGTATCAACGGCATACTTAGAAATATTTTGCAAATAGTACCGAAATGTGGTACTTTTTGTAAAAATATTCTCAAAATGGTTTCGAACAATAATTATAAACGCCTGGAATATTGGATTGAAGAACAGCAGTCCAAAGGGAAGTTAACCTTTAATATAACCTGACTTAAAACGAGTTTTACCAACGACAGCGAAACAGCATTGAAAAGAATGTTGGACCGATTGTCAGAAAAAGGAAAGATTGTTTCTGTTTTTAAGGGTTTTTATATAATCGTCCCACCCTTTTCCCAACGTATTGCAAATACATCTTCTCTTCCTTTAAAGAATTGCTTGATAAGTTTTATTTGATGGGTAAGGTCACGCATGGATATATGTTAAAATCTATTCTTTTTTAAATCTGTATAAGCTTGGGTTTATTTGATTAATAATTATCGTCAGACTAATTGAATTCATAAAGAAATTGTTTCAGAGGAATATGCTTTATCCCTTCATGACTTGCACCTGAATAATCATCTAGTGTAATGACATATTTGGGATAATTGTCTTTAATCGCCATAAGGTTACCGAATTCCCTTTCCATGGTCTGGTTTTCTTTGATTCGCAATGCAACCTGGACATAGATTTTCTCCGCATTCCGTTCGGCAATAAAGTCAACTTCTTTATCGCCATGTTTCCCTATCAATACCGAATACCCTATGGTTTTCAGATGCAAAAAAATGACATTTTCGATGATTTGTCCCATGTTAAAAGGTGAAAAACCAACAATGGCATTCCGGATCCCTATATCGTTAAAATAGTATTTCTCACCTATTTCAAATACTTTTCTCCCTTGAATATCAGACCTTTTCACGGTTGAAATAAGCATAGCGGTTGAAAGATAATTCAAGTAGTTAAGTACTGCATTTATTGAAATGGGTATATTTTGCGATTTTAGAAATTTTACAATATTTCTGGCTGAAATAATATTCCCGACTTCATTGGCAAGATATTTAATCAGACGTACCAAAAAATCAACATTTCTTATCTCGAACCGTGACACAACATCACGGAATAGAATCGATTGGTTAATATTTTTCAGATAATCAAATACAGTATCATCATTCAGCTCTAAATGAATTAAATAAGGAAGTCCGCCAAATTTCAGGTATTTATCAATGCTTTCCGATGAATTTTTAAGTTTATGAAAATTTAAAAATTCAGGATAGCTTAATGCGTAAACAGGGATCTCTATATACCTGCCTCCTAAAAAAGTGCCCAGTTCCCCAGACAAAATATGTGCATTGCTTCCTGTACAATAAATATCATAGTTCCCTTCCGCAAGCAAGCTCCTTAGCGCTTTCTCGAAATTGTGAACGACTTGTATTTCATCTATCATCAGGAAGTTTAATTCACCAGCCTTTGACTTGGATTTCACATATTCATAAAGCTTGCCGTGTTCTGTTATAAACTCAAACTCTGTAAGCTCCAGGTTAATGTAAATAATATTTGCATTTGGGTATTGCTTTTTTATACCATCCATTGTTTGAAACAGCAGGTAACTTTTCCCGACCCTTCGTTGTCCTATAAGCACCTTGATTATTTCTTTACCAATGTACTTTTCGATTTGCTTTTTATATAATTCCCTTGTTAGATATGGTTTCATAATTCATTTTTATAAATGACATTTGTGCAAAAATACTAATTTTCGTCACTTATAAAAAACAAAACGTATTAATATAGTATTTTTGTCATATATAGAGCGATTTCTGTTTGTCTTCAAGCCTGTTTAATGCCAGGATCCAGACAAACATTAATTTTTGCAATAATTAATGTTTAATTGATCTATTTGCGAAAATTTAATGCCAGAAGTTAAGCAAACATTAAAATGTTATGTGTTTTAATGTTTGATTCATGTATTTGCATAAAAGAACATCAGGTTCATAGTAGTGAGTTAAAACAAATATTTTCCATATGTATAAGTTTTGGTTTCTCTCTGTTCTATCTCACAATATTGAATTTTGCTACCTAAGCGCAGTAAAACACCAATTATATATTTTGATCTATCATCAAGTCATATTAAATATCTTACAGCCAATATGCTGCAGTATAGCAAATAGCTTTGAACATGGACATAAATAGGCAGTGTGTTCATTTTTCATGTATTTTTGGACACAAAGGTTTGCGTTTTAGAATAATGGACATATATTTGCATTATGTCCAGTTATCTATAAATATTGAACATAATGACTTTTGACAGGAATAAACCATATAATGATTTACCCTTCTTACCACCTGAGGGCAAATTTGGGAACGACCCTGATATTTTAAAGAAGCTGGTTACGGCTTCAAGATCTCTTGGTGCAGTTAATAGCGAGATTACCAGGCTACCAAATCCACATATGTTAATCAATACTATTGCTATTCAGGAAGCCAGGTCATCGTCAGAGATAGAAAACATTTTCACAACGGATGACGAACTATTTAAGGCAATCTCTGATTCAAAAAATGAAAAATATGCTGATCCTGCAACAAGGGAGGTACTCAGGTACAGAGAAGCATTATGGACTGGTTATGAATCATTAGCAGAAGCAAATGCAATTAAACTTGAAACAATAATTAACATTGTCAGGCAGATAAAAGACTCCAGGTATGGGATACGTCCTCCACAGGCAAGAGTTATTATTCGAAGGGGTAATAGTGAAATACGTCCCGGAGAGACTGTATATACTCCTCCGAGGGGTGAGGGAATTGTTGAGTCATATTTGAATAATATGATTGAATTCATGGACAGACATGATGAGTCTGATTTTGATCCTCTGATAAGGATGTGTATCGCACACTACCAGTTTGAGGCAATCCATCCTTTTCAGGATGGTAATGGGAGAACCGGCAGAATACTGAACCTGCTCTACCTGGTACAAATGGGACTTCTTACACAACCAGTATTGTACTTATCAAAATATATCATAGAAAACAAAGATTCATATTATTTCTTACTGGCCGGGGTAACTCAAAGGAAGGACTGGAAAAACTGGATAATATTTATGCTCGATGCAATTGAAAAGACCTCTATTAATACGAAAAACCTGATTAAGGATATTATTGACCAGATGGATGAAACCTATAAATATGCTAAATCAAAAATATCATGGTACAATAAGGATGTCAATGAATGTCTGTTCAGTCAACCATATGTAAAGGCAAAAACGATTGGAAAGATTCTAAGGAAAACTTCAAGAACAACCATAACAAAATATATGAATGAGCTTGTTGCCGCCAGAATCCTATCGCCAAAGAAAGATGGTCTTGAAGTATATTATTTAAATGATGATCTGATTAGAATCCTTGAGGGAGATTAATCAATAATTAAACTTTCATAATTAATCATACCAGTCATTTCCAAAGGATTCTTAATCTGCTGCTGACGGAAATTATTTCCACCCTTCTTTGTTTATCCTTCTGAAGTAAAAAGCCATATAGAAGCAACTAAAAATTAAAAGAAAAAATAAGCGCAAAACTCTTTTATCAAAGGCAGACCATATATAAATACAATATATCCATAATATTACTGCTAAGATTGATAAAGAACTTCTTATAATTGCTCCCAAGCCGGTAAAGAAGAATTCATATATCTCATTAAAATTTAATAAGTATGAGGCCGACATACAAATCATAATAATTATCAATGCAATATTTGCTATATAGCAAACTTTTAAAAATATCTCTTTCATATTTTATTCCTTATTTCCTTGATTATTCTGATCTTCTTTTGGTTTGTCCTTTTTTTCAGAATCTTGTATTGTCAAGTTTAGACCTATATTACCTCCAATGATAAAGGCTTCCACACTTCCCCCTTTTAATCCAATTGTAGTTGTTGTCCCTTTCTCGCCTTCTACCCCTGAACCGGTTACAACTCCAATTGTTCCGCACTCTTCGGTTTTATATTTATCGTCTGAGTCAATGGTGGCAGTTCCAACTAACTTGCCTGTTTTAGTATTTACACCTCCTTCAATATTAAATTCACTAGTCTTAGTTTCTTTCGTACCTCCTCCTACAGCCGTTCCAACTGAATACCCTCCAGCTTTAATGCTTGTGTACGAGCCATTTAATCCGACTGTAAGAATTCGATTCCCCTTATCGAAAGATATGCTTAGGTTTAGCTTTATTTCAGAGGCTCCGAAGGGAACATATGAGCCCCCAAGGAATTCACTACCTAATGCCAATACTCCCTGAGAAATTCCAGCAGAGACAATTAAGCTATATTTCTTATCTCCATCTGGATCATTTGGTCCTAATCCCATCCAATCAATGTAGAGAATTGGATTATTAGCTGCATAAGCAAATG
>JBJKPH010000254.1:0-4864 GCA_046706585.1 Bacteroidales bacterium
GGGCAGGAAAGAGTATCAGGCCCCAGTCTGAAGAAAGGGAAACCCTGAGATTTAACTGGAACGCGGCAATAGCACAGGATCCGTTTGACAATAATACTATCTACTTCGGATCACAGTTCGTCCATAAAAGCACCAACCGCGGTGATGACTGGGAAAAGATATCACCCGACCTTACCACCAATGATCCTGAAAAACAGAAACAGAGGCAGAGTGGCGGTCTAACTATCGATGCAACTGGTGCCGAAAACCATTGTACCATACTTACAATAGCTCC
Source organism: Bacteroidales bacterium (assembly GCA_046706585.1). Classification (GTDB taxonomy): domain Bacteria; phylum Bacteroidota; class Bacteroidia; order Bacteroidales; family VadinHA17; genus JBJKPH01. The sequence continues at coordinate 275 of JBJKPH010000254.1, forward strand.
AAGTCCGGTTAAACAGGGAATGATATGGGTTGGAACAGATGACGGTAATATACAACTTACAACCGACGGTGGTAAGACATGGACCAATATGACACAGAATATCAAGGATATTCCAAAAAATGCCTGGATACCACAGATAACTGCTTCTCTATACAATTCCGACGAAGCGTTTGTTGTGCTTAACAACTACAGGCAGGGAGATTACAGTTCTTACCTGTACCAGACTACCAATGCAGGAAAAACCTGGAAAAGGATAATTGATGACAGTGATGTCTGGGGATATGTCCTGTCGTTTATACAGGACCCTGTTGAACCCAAACTTATGTTTGCAGGTACCGAATACGGACTGTATGTCAGCTTCGACGGTTCAGCAACATGGAACAAATGGACATCAGGTTATCCCACTGTTTCGACTTACGACATGGCCATACAGCCAAGGGAAAGTGACCTGGTTATTGCAACATTCGGAAGATCGCTGTGGATACTTGACGATATCAAACCACTGCGAAAACTTGCAACTGACGGGATGAAGATGCTTGATAATGAAATCGTACTTTTCGATCCTCCTACAGGAATAATGGCCAGCACAACAAATCTCCCGGGATATTACTACAGGGCAGACGGAATGTACGAAGGGGAAAACAGGCGTGTAACTGCATATATATCATTCTATGCAAAGCAAAAGAAAGATGATAAAGCTGTAATCCGGATCCTGGATGATAAAGGAGTTGTAGTAAAAACCATTGAGACCGATTATGAAAAAGGTTTTAACAGGATCAACTGGAATTTCGATTCCGACCCGAACGAAATGCCAGGAGTTATAAGGAACCAGCAGGGACGTCAGGGTGGACGAGGAGGATTCATGGGAAGAAGGGGATCTCCTGTTCTGCCGGGAACGTACACTGTTAAAGCTTCACTGAACGGAGCATCATCAACCTCAAAGATAAATGTCGAATCAGACCCCAGGTTACCGATCCCCAATATAGAGGTGATCAGGAAGAACCGTGACAGGGCAAATGAACTGCAGGACAGGATCAGGCAATACAATACCAGGTATTCCGACTTTATGGAGATAAGGAACAAGCTTGCGAAGATAAATGACCTGATACCAGATGATGCCGACTTCGCAGCAGAGTACAATAAGGTATACAGCTCTGTAAATAAGGCATATAACACATTAAGCAACAGTTTCTCGAGCCGGTCTGACGGTCTTGGAATGAGAATGTTTGGGATCAATGTACTCTATTCAGCCACAGACGAACTCACCGGTGTAGAGGAACAGGGTGTTCAGGATGCCCTGAAAGCAATGGACGAGGGTGAAAAAATGATCGACGATTTCATGCAGAATGAGTGGGCAGCCTTTATCGGATTCTTCAGGAATAAAGGGATCACACTGGATAAGATCATTGAATAGACCTGTTTGTAGCATAATAATAAAGGGTGTCCCGGATATACTGAGGCACCCTTTTTATGTTAACCTTAACCTGCTATTATCTGGATACGTGATTCGGACCGGGAATCAATGTGTTAAGTTTGATCTGAAATACCAGTGTTGCACTTGGAGGAATGGTAGGATAGCTGCCGTACATACCATATCCCAGCCAGCTTGGAATAATCAGCATCGCCGTTTCTCCCTCCTTAAGATATTTTATCCCAAGATCCCATCCCTCTATCACCTGGCCTTTACCAACAGTAAAGAAGAATTCACTGCTCCCATAGTTATAGTCAAAAACCCCGCCTGAGAGAAATGATCCCTGATAATATACACCTACAGTATCTAAGTCAACAGGCTTATCCCCGCTTCCGGAAATCAGTTCGTAATAATATAACCCTTCTTCTGTTGGTGTATCTGGCAGATCATTGTTTCTGAGAAATGACTTTATCCTGTCCAGTTCATCAATCTCATCTTTGTTCTTCTTACATGACTGAAAAGGCAAAACCAGCAGAGCCAGCATCAGAGCGAACGTAATCTTTCTTTTTATTTCGTGCATTATCATTTATTGTTAAGTGCGACACAAAAGTATCAAAAAACGTGCAATTATTTCCGGTCCTGTTCCAATACCTTAATTTTATAGACAAGGACTGCTCTTGAAGGGATCTTCTTTCCATCCCCCACTATTCCATAACCAAGGTATGAGGGTATAATGAATATTGCACTTGCCCCGTAATTAAGCATTCTCAAACCTTCATCCAGACCTGCCGGAATATCAGATCCTCCGACTATAATATCAAGATATCCATCCTGTTGTGAATCGTAGCATTGAGTGCCATCCAGCAATGAACAGTTATATTCGAGTTTTACTCCTGAACCATCAACAACCGGTCCTCCACGGCCCTTATCTTCCACCTCGTACCAGAGACCTGTATCGGTTAGCTTCATTTCAAGACCTTTTCTTTCTGCATAGCTGCCAATTCGTTCACTTTCACGGACGATCAGTTCCCGGTTAATATCTATCAGCTGTTCAGGGGTCAGCTTACGGGGTTTAACGGAGGGTTTCCCCCTGTCACAAGACTGGAATAAAAGGGCCGGCAAAAGCAGGCAAAACAATATTATCTTAAAGGTTATTGAGTTCACTCTATTCATCCCCGCTCAGTTCTTTCCTGTAATTCTCAAGTAGTTTTTCGAAATACTCAAGGCAGCCTTTCATATCGCCGGCTGATCTGCCACCTGCAGCATTCCTGTGTCCTCCCCCGTTAAAATAGGTCTCAGCAAACCTGTTGACCTCAAAACTTCCCTTCGACCGGAGCGATAGTTTTATATGGTCGTCCCTTTCGATAAAAAGAACGGAGAACATGACCCCTTTTATTGTCAGGGGCATATTTACAAAACCCTCAGTATCACCTGTAACATGCCCGAACCGGTCAAGATCGGCCAACGACAGGTAGATATATGCTGTCCTGTAGTTCTCCAAAACGACCATCCTTTCAAGCAGCGCAAACCCCAGCAACCTCATTCTTGATGATGAGAAGTTATTATATACCCTGTCGGTAATCATGTCCTTGTCGAGACCCGAATCCAACATTCCGGCCACATTCCTCATTGTCTCTCCGTCAAAAGTCCCGTAGTTAAAATTTCCGGTGTCGGTCATCATGCCCACGTAAAGTGAGTCAGTAAAGGCCCTGTTGATATATTCTCCTTTCTCAATTTCCAGTACCAGTTCATAAATGATCTCGGCAGTTGAACTCATTGATGGTTCAGAAATGATCAGATCAGCTTCAATATCAGGTTTCGGATGATGATCAATAAGTATTGTATGCGCATTGCTGATCATTATCCTTTCGTAGAAATTTCCGATACGCGAAGGGTGATTGAAATCGATCATTACCACCAGGTCGGCATTGCTTATCTCCTTCAGTGATCTGCCCGGTTCATCTTCTCCAATTATTATGTTTGTCACACCATTCATCCATAACAGGAATTCCTGTAATGAGTTAGGAGAGATCATCGAACAGTTTTTTTCCCTGGACACCAGGTAATGGAAGAGTCCGAGCATTGAACCAACCGCATCACCATCAGGATTAATGTGTGAGATCAGTACAATATTGGAAGACTCATCAATAGCTTTAGATAATTCTTTTATATATTTACCCAGAAATTTTCGCATGAGTTCTAATTATTCCCAAATATAGAAATTAATACACTTATCAGTAAAATTTCCTGCTATGGATAAAGATTCAACATTTGCCATAATAAAGCCAAACGCCTTCAAAAACGGAAAGACAGGTGCCATTCTTCACATGATCAACGATGCCGGGTTCGCGATATCTGCCATGAAACTTACAAGGATGACAAAAGAACAGGCTGAAACATTTTATGCGGTCCATTCCGAAAGACCTTTCTTCAATGATCTGGTTGCTTTTATGATATCAGGTCCTGTTGTTGTGATGGTACTTAAAAAGGCAAATGCAGTAGAAGAATTCAGGAAGCTTATAGGAAATACCGATCCCGAAAAAGCCGGTGAGGGCACGATAAGGAAGATCTTTGCCACATCGTTGCAGATGAATGCGATCCATGGTTCAGACAGCCCTGAGAATGCAGCTCTTGAGGCTTCCCATTTTTTCTCAGGTTTTGAGAGGCAATAACTACTGCCGGAATGTTTTCAAATAATTAAAGTGGACTCTCTGGTATCATGATCGAAGACAGAAGGGAACTGGAAAAGTTATCATCGGCTTTTACCCTTTCGGATATGGAGATATTCATATTCCCTGAATTGTTTTACCCCCTGGTTCTGGCAAACATTATGTCCCCCATTATATGGAGATGGAGAGATGATCCATGGTTCAGTAATATCAACAGGAAAAAGATGCTTTCAAGGATCAACAGGGTAAAGCAGTATATTATACAGAATTATGTTTTCAACCTTGACCTTGAAACGTGGGGACTTACCCGGAAGGAAAATGAACTTTCACGGTTCAGCGATATTTTTGACACAGACCTGCTCAGGCAATCAAATGCACTTTTTGGTTACGAGGGCGACAAGTATTATTTTGATATTGACATCAGGAAACATTTCGGTCTCGACAAATATGATTCTGATGTAATACCTTACTGGAAGACTGAAACGGCAGAGGCCATGGATGCCTTCAGAT
>JBJKPH010000255.1:0-2492 GCA_046706585.1 Bacteroidales bacterium
CTTCCGGATCAATATTGTTCAGCCTGTTCAATGTCTCTTCCATCCTTGCCGATATTTCCTCTTCACTGAACTCTCCAATTCTCTTTTCAGCCTCTTCTATCTTCCTTGCAAGCTCTTCACTGTCAATATTCTCGAGTCGTTCTTTTGCTTCCCCGATCCGTTGTTTGATATTTTCTGCCAACAGACTGTCGTTTTCAATTGAATTCTTTTCCATTTCCAGCTTCATCTCTTCAATATTAATATTCCGGAGCTCCTGCATGTTCTTTTCAATCTCCATTTTCATCTCCTCCATATCAATAGTTTCAATATTGCGCATTGCCTCCTCCATTTCCATTTTAATAGCTTCGCTATCCATTTTTTCACATTCCTCCTTTAATTCGGCAATGTTAGCCTCAAGCTCTTTAAGATCCATGCTATCAATCTCTGCCTCCATTTTCTCCAGATCGATCCTGGTCAATTCAAGTTCTTTATCAGTCTTCTTTAGTTCAGAAACAATAGAATCGACCATAGCCTGGTATTGCGGGTACTCCTCTTTTGGTATAGTGACGCCATCAACAACAAGTTTGACGATCCCTGTGTTGTCCATTTCTATTTCAACATGTTTGACAGTATTATCCGAAGGGTCGCTATAATCAGTGTAAATTCGCTTTGTAATATTCTTTTTCACAGTATCCTGATCGGATATTGGTCCGGGCAGCACTGACCCCGGACCGGCATTTTCAGTTATTCCTGTCTGCTGTGACTTCATTTCCGGGATAGTGTTAGCCGTACCGGGGTAATTTGCCGAACCGGAAAATATGGTAAGTCCGGCCATTAGGATAGCTATCATTATGACAGCTGTCCACCTGTCTTTTATTGTAAATTTTGAACGTGACATTTTAGTTATCCTTTTAATTCTTGTTAATAATTGATTTCCATTTCCCGCCAGGGCAACAACTCCTGCAGGCATACTATACTTCTTTTCATGCATGTTTATCAGGGCCCTGGCATAAACCAGTGCACCTGCACTCACCGATACAGCAATATCGTCACAGCAAGTTTCCCGTTCACGTCTTATCGATGCCGATATATACCACATGGCAGGGTGGTAGAAGAAAATTACTTCCATCAGCGAATGAATTATGTTGATCAGGTAATCGTTCCTCTTTATATGAGCCAACTCGTGGGCAATGATCGATTCAACCTGGTTGAAAGGGATCCCCGCAGCAAGTCCTGCCGGCACTATCAGTGCGGGCTTTAACCAGCCTATCACCATAGGAACCTTTGCGAATGCCGATTCCAAAACTTTAACCTTCTTCTTAATTCCAAGTTTTCCTTCAACAGACCTGATAACCGATATCAGTTTACTCCCCCCGGGAATCGTGGTTCTTCTTTTACCCGAATGTGCAAGCGCAAGCCCGCCGGTAAGCCAGATAACAGAAATCAAAACTCCTGTCAGCCATAAAAAGATCATCAGGTTGTAATTCCTTTCAACAAACATGAATATGTGTCTGCCGGCACCTGCCAGCGGCCCAATTGTATTTATGCCGGCCGGTGAATGATCAATAAAACTCTTTGTATATCCTTCAGGTAAGAGGTCCGGGATAGTAGTGATCATACCTGTCCCTAGTATAACTGCCGATGCCGATACCCTGGTGTATGTATATATGGATGAAACAAATAAGATCAGCATGGCAGCACAGGATACATTATACCTGATCACCGCATTTTTATTGTGCCACAGACTGTTAAAAAGGGCCAGCATGACCGATATTGCCGCACCCTGCCACAGGGTATGCAATAGTGTCCATCCCAGTGCATGTATGACAGGATCAGGCAGTACTCTATTTAATATCTGTATCATCTCCCTTTTGTAATTCGTTTATAAGTCTCTTTATTTCCTCCAGTTCCTTATCGTCAGGCGGATGGTTTCCGAGGAGTTGCATTACCATCCTTGATGCCGATCCGCCAAAAGTACTTACAAGTAGCCGGTCGAGGAGGAGGTTCTGTGCTTCATCCCTTGAAACAGCCGCTGAGTAAACATGAGTCCGGTTATTCTCATCCCTAACTGCCAATCCCTTTTCAGTCATGATCTGGAGCAGCTTGAGTGTTGTCGTATAGCCTACTTTTTTCCTTAGGTTTGCAGCTTCATTAACGTCGCGCACGGTTGATGGCCCTTTTTCCCAAAGAATTACAAGTATCTCAAGTTCTGCATCAGTGGGCCGGTAATTATTTTTATTGTTCATATATAGTGTGTTACGAAAGATTTCGTAGACAAATATATACGAAGGGTTTCGTATTTCCAAAAATAATTGGTTAACAGAGTGTTAATGGAGAGACTGAGAGACTGAGGGACTGAGGGACTGAGAGACTGAGAGACGAAGTGACGAAGAGCATACCCCACAAGTAAATCGCAGATCTCCGAATATGCGACATTGGGGATTAAGGGCTAAATAGTCCGGATTCGGAGATCCGGACCAACGATTCAGGAGAGAATATGCGACATTGGGGAT
>JBJKPH010000256.1:0-1952 GCA_046706585.1 Bacteroidales bacterium
GACAAGGGGGATGCCGGGGGCATCTGTGGAAATCCCTCTGCATGAAGCACGCCAGTCATCTGACCGGTTGAGGCGATAGCAGCCACATCGTTATAACTCTCCAGCCTCACCGACCCGGAAGGAGAAGTACCACTATGGCACCCTTTGCAGTAATTCTGTACCATTGGCCATATTGTGCCGGAAAATGATATTGTTCCAAGGGTATCACAAGCCTCCCCACAATACTCATCTGTTGCTCCATATTTAATCCATGCATAGATAGAATCTATCTGGGATGATGAAAGCCTTGAGTAAGGAGGTGGTGGCATTACATCGTTATTATCAGTAAGTGTAATAACCTCGTAAAGCTTGCTTGATGAAGGCACACCCGGTACTACTATTCGTCGGATGTTACTGAAACTTGTAAGGGCAAGTTCCTCCTTCATAGTTATATTGTCATGACAACCTGTTATAGCACAACCGGAAAGGATCACCGGAAATATATCACGCTGAAAACAGGCACGCGGATTGACATAGGGTTCACCGGTAATAGTGTCAATACCTCCCGGATGAGTAAGATCAGGACAAACAGTATAGGCTGCCCCTTGTTCTATCCAGAGTCTTAAAATAGATCTGCTTTCGATTGATAATGGCTGACCGGGTGGCATAAAATTCTCACCACATAAATCGGTAACAGCCCTGTATAACCTGCTGGCTTGCGGTTTACCCCTTTCAACAAAACGCAATATCTCATCATAGCTGGTCAGTCCGGGGGCTTCGTGACCTGAACCGTCGTGGCATCCAGACAAGGCACAACTGTTACTTATCACAGGCATAACCTCTCCCTCGAAGCATATCTCGGGAAGGTTTTCAGTGTTTGCTTTATGGACACATGCTGCAGTTACATAAAGGAATGTCAGAAATACAATTGATAAGGCAAATGCAGCAACAAACGGCTTTCTCATAAAGGTGTGATGAAATTACAAGTATCTGTAAACAAATGTAACATATAATTTCCCAATTATATATAATGATGCATTACATCTTCAACGGTCTGAAATAAAATAATTTAAAGGTAAAAACAGGATGTCAGGTACTCTGGAATTCATCTGTTATTTTGCGTATCCCGTTAAAGTGTCCTTAAAGAGCATAAGATGCTACATGGCATTCAGCAATGCTGTAACCCCGGTTCCTCTCTTTATTCCAGAACCATTTTCTTCAAGAGCGTATTCGATCGCCGTTACTGTTGATACAAGGTCATTAACATCCACAAGACCCATATGCCCAACTCTGAAATACCGGCTCTTAAGATCATTGAGAAGACCTCCGGCCATTACCACTCCCGCATCACCGGCAGCTTTTAAGAAACCCTGAGCTGTTATTCCGTCAGGGTAGAATATTGCTGAAAGCGTATTTGCGGAAATTTCTTCACGCGCAGGCAACATGGAAAGCCCAAGTTCCCTCATGGCTGTCCTGAATGCTTTCCCAGCCGATAAATGCCTTTCAAACCGTTTATCAAGCCCCTCATTCAGTATCTGGCCGAGGCTTACCTGCAGTGCTTCAACCAGATTAACAGCAGGTGTACCGAAATATGAAGGTTTACGGTTAATATAAGATTCCATCACCGGCAGCCAGTTGCTCCAGTCGGCATAATAGTTTAAAACGGGCGATTCCCGTTCCTTCCACTTCTCCATTGCCCGTGGCGAAGCTACCAGCAGTGCCAGTCCAGGGGGAACGCCTACAGCTTTTTGCGACGCGGTAAGAACAATATCAATCCCCCAGTCATCCTGATTTATCTCCTCGCCTGCGACCGAACAAACACCGTCGAGTACAGTAATAACCCCGTATTTCGATCCCAGTTCACCCATTTTAGCGGCATCTACCCTAACAGCCGTTGAAGTATCGACATGTGTGAAAGTCATTATTCTGTACCCGCCCTTTTTCAGTTCCGATTCAATCAGATCATAATCAAC
>JBJKPH010000257.1:0-11175 GCA_046706585.1 Bacteroidales bacterium
TATTACCTCGCAAATCGAACGCAGTCCCCTGGCACCCAGCTTGAACTCGATCGCTTTATCGACCATATATTCGAGTGCTTCCTCAGCGAAGGTGAGTTCGATGCCGTCCATCTTAAACAGTTTGATATACTGTTTTGTAATGGCATTCTTCGGTTCGGTAAGTATCTGACGCAATGCTTTCCTGTCGAGTGGATCGAGGTATGTAAGAACAGGCAACCGTCCGATTATCTCGGGTATAAGGCCAAAGGCTTTAAGGTCCTGGGGAGCAATATACTGTAAAAGGTTGCTTCTGTCGATATTTCCCCTTTTGACCGAGGCGTTATAGCCTACGATCTGTGTATTCAGCCTGTTTGCAATTTTCTTTTCGATACCATCAAAAGCCCCACCGCAGATAAACAGAATATTTTTGGTATCGACAGCTATCATTTTTTGCTCGGGGTGCTTACGTCCGCCCTGGGGAGGAACGTTTACCACTGATCCCTCGAGCAGTTTCAGCAGTCCCTGCTGCACGCCTTCGCCCGAAACATCCCTTGTTATCGATGGATTATCTCCTTTCCTGGCTATTTTATCTATCTCATCGATGAAAACAATTCCTTTTTCGGCAGCCGATACATCATAATCAGCGTTCTGGAGCAGGCGTGTAAGAAGACTTTCGATATCTTCACCCACATATCCTGCTTCAGTAAGTACCGTTGCATCTACAATAGTGAAAGGGACATGAAGCATTTTTGCGATAGTACGTGCCAGCAGGGTCTTACCCGTTCCCGTTTCGCCTACCAGTATTATGTTCGACTTTTCAATCTCAACATCATCAGGATCGGTAACCTGCAGCAATCTTTTATAGTGATTATAGACTGCAACAGAGAGATATTTTTTTGCTTCCTCCTGACCGATAACGTATTTATCGAGGAAATCCTTTATTTCGGCGGGTTTCAGGAGGTTGATGTCATCGATCCTGAAGCCTGATTTATTTCCCAGTTCCTCAATGACTATACCATGAGCCTGCTCAACACAGTTATCACAGATATGTCCTTCAAGCCCCGCGATTAAAAGGTTTGCTTCTTTTTTAGTTCTGCCGCAAAAAGAACATTTATCCATTTCAGGGTTTATTTTGTTTTGGACAGGACCTCGTCGATCATTCCGTAGTCCTTTGCCTCCCCGGCAGTCATCCAGTAGTCGCGGTCGGAATCTTTTTCGACTTTTTCATATGGATTGCCCGAATGTTCAGCAATTATTTCATATAGTTCCTTCCTTAGTTTCAGGATCTCACGGGCAGTAATCTCAATATCGGAAGCCTGTCCCTGTGCACCACCCATGGGCTGGTGTATCATGATCCTTGAATGCCTGAGCGCCGATCTTTTACCCTTTTCCCCTGCAGTCAGCAATACAGCTCCCATCGAAGCGGCCATGCCTGTGCAGATCGTTGCAATGCTGGCCGAGATATATTGCATTGTGTCATAAATACCGAGCCCTGCATGAACTGATCCGCCTGGCGTATTGAAATAGATCTGGATATCCTTTTCGCTGTCGACCGAATCGAGGTATAACAACTGGGCCTGTATGATATTGGCAACATAGTCGTCAATGGGAAGTCCGAGGAAGATGATACGGTCCATCATCAACCTTGAGAAAACATCCATAGAGGCTATGTTCAGTTGTCTTTCCTCTATAATGGTCGGGGAGATATAGTTATTATATATTGAGCTGTATTGTTCATATCGCAGACTGCTGATCCCCATCCGGCTTTTTGCGAACTTTTTAAAATCATCATTTGTAGCCATTCTATCAGGATTTTATGTTATTCCCAAAGATATAAAAAATTGTTATAGCGGTTAATGATAAAGGCTTTCTAATCGGAAAGCAGCTTATTGAATTCATCGGTGGTTACCTTCTTTGTTTCCACCTTTACCATTTCCCTGATTATTGCCGACACCTTTTCCTCGATTAGTTTGTCTGCTATTTTCCTGTGCTCATCTTCTCTCTTGAGCATTTCCTTTGCAAAATTATCGATCTGTTCATCGCTGGCGTAATACAGACCATACTGACTGAACTGCTGCCTGGTGTACACCCGTGCTTCGGCAAGCATCTCGTCGGGTTCAATCTTTATGTCGTTATCTTTAGCTATCTTATTTCGTATAAGTTGCCACCTGAGGTCGAGAAGAAAGCTCTCAAAATCCTTATCGATCTCCTCTTCAGAAAGCTGATCGTTCGTTTTGACAAGCCATCTCCGGAGGAAATCCTCGGGCAGTTTGAAGCTTGTCTTTTCGGTAGCCAGTTTTCGAAGATCGATCAGTGCCTTATATTCGCTTTCGGTTTTTAGCTGGTTTGCTATCTCTTCATCGAGCCTGGCCTTAAACTCATCCATCGAATTAACCGATCCTTTACCCCATATTTTGTCGAAAAGGTCCTGGTCGACAGGAGCAGGGGTGAACCTGGTTATTTCGTTGATCTTTGCCGAGTACATACCGTTGATATGGCCGGCATGGTCGTTTCCGATCTGCAGTATCCCGGCAATTTCGTGATCATTCGGGAAAGTTTTTCTTATATCGAACTCTATTATATCACCCGCTTTACTTCCGATAAAGTTCTTTTTGGTCTCTTCATCCTTGATTACGCTGACTGATATTGTTGAGTTTTCGGCACTGTGCAGATGGTCGTGTTCCTGATCACTGCCTGCCAGTTGATAGACGTCGCACTTAAGAAGGTCGTCTGCTGCAACTTCAGTTGCTTTATCATAATTTCCATAACGGCGTGTATAATTCTCGGTAAACCCCTTTCTCAGTTTCTCGTCGATCTTTATCTCGTAGCAGGTGAATTTGGTTTTGTTGCTGAGGCCAATCTCAAACAGGGGGGCAAGACCCAGTTCAAAAGTGAATGTAAACTCATCATCCTGTTCGAAGTTCATTGATACCTCCTCGTCTGCCACAGGCATCGGATCTCCGAGTATTTCAATTTTTTCATCATTGATAAAGTTGTTAAGCCCTTCGGAGACCACCTTGTTGATCTCTTCCACTTTTGCTGCTGTACCGTACATTTTCTGTATCAGTCCGAAGGGTACATGTCCCGGACGGAAGCCTTTAATACTGGCTTTCTTTTTATAATCCTTCAGTACGGCAGTTACCTGTCCGGCATAATCTTCCTTAACCAAACTGACCTTAACCAATGCATTCAGTTCATCAACGTTCTCCCTGGTAATATTCATATTCTTTGCCTTTATTTAAGTAATTAAAGACCGCCCAAACCCGGTTCTTTCCAAAGTCAGAGCGGTCGTTCAACCATGTGCGGATGAAGGGACTCGAACCCCCACGCCCGAAGGCACCAGATCCTAAGTCTGGCTCGGCTACCAATTACGACACATCCGCTTGAAATTCACCGCAAAAGTAGAAATAAAAATTTTTTCTTGCAACAGAACCGATCACCTCCTTAATTCAAAGTTCTTGCCCAGGTATACGCGTCTTACCTGCTCATCTTCAGCGAATTGTTCCGAGGTACCGGATTTTAGGATCTTCCCTTCGAACAGCAGGTATGCCCTGTTGGTGATTGAAAGTGTTTCATGCACGTTATGATCGGTGATAAGAATTCCGATATTCTTATCTTTCAGGTGGGCAACAATTTCCTGTATATCTTCAACAGCTATCGGGTCAACTCCTGCAAAAGGCTCGTCGAGAAGGATAAAGTTCGGTTTGAGCGCCAGTGCCCTGGCAATCTCTGTCCGGCGCCGTTCTCCGCCCGAGAGTTGTATACCCAGGCTTTTCCTGATCTTTGTAAGACCGAATTCCCTGATAAGTGTTTCCAGGCGTTCTTTTTGTTCTTCCCTTGAGAAGGCCGACATTTCGAGTACTGCCCTGATATTGTCTTCCACACTAAGCTTCCTGAATACCGATGCTTCCTGAGCAAGGTATCCTATCCCAAGCCTGGCTCTTTTATAGACGGGCAATGATGTAATGTCCTTGTTATCAAGGAAGATACGTCCTTCGTTGGCTTTGATGAGCCCGACAATCATATAGAAAGAGGTGGTTTTTCCAGCCCCGTTGGGGCCGAGGAGCCCGACGATCTCACCCTGCTCGACTTCGAATGAGACATGATCGACAACTGCTCTGTTCCTGTATTTCTTTACCAGATTCTCTGTATGAAGTTTCATTTTATTGATCTTAATCTGAATTTTTGTCTTCGCTGTTCTCATTACCGCTCCAGTCCTCTTTCAGCCTGGCATCTTCCCTTCGTGTGACCATTCTGGAGATCATTATCCCTATTTCATAAAGTGCAAGGAGAGGCAGGCAGACCAGGATCTGGCTGAAAATGTCGGGTGGGGTGATAATTGCTGCAAGTGCGAGGATAACAATGACAGAATGCTTTCTGTACCTTTTCATGAATTCAGGTGTGATCAGGCCTATCCTGGTGAGGAAATAGGACAATATGGGCAGTTCAAAAACAAGCCCTCCCGCCAGGGCTATTGAAGTGACGGTACCTATATATGAATTAAGGTTTATCTGGTTGGTAACCTGATCGCTCACGTTATATGATCCAAGGAAGTGAACAGAAAGCGGTACAATAACGAAATAACCGAAAAGCACACCTGTCATGAAAAGCAATGAGGCAAAAAAGACAGCACCTTTTGCATGTTTCTTTTCACTTGAATAGAGGGCAGGCCTGAAAAAACGCCAGAATTCCCAGAAGATGTAGGGAAATGCAAGTATTACACCGGAGATCAGCGACACCGTGATATGTGTTGTGAACTGACCTGCCATTTTTATATTGATAATTTCGAATGGCCTGGAATTTATGCAGAGAGCCGGGATATTTACAAGCTCACCAAGCCTGCAAAGAAGGCGGTTGGTAAGGAAGTCGGGCTGTTTGGGTCCAAGGATTACCGTATCGAATATAATATCCTTGAAAACAAAAGCGGCTACGGCAAATACAAAAACCGCCAGTACCGATCTGACAATATGCCATCTGAGCTCCTCCAGATGCTCCAGGAATGACATTTCACCATCTTTCCTGCTCTCCTTTTTTTTCTTTTTTGCCATTGAATTGAATGTGAACACCTGTTTTACAGCCTGTAAAGATGAAAAAACAATTTAATCAAAACAAGTATCACGGATATCTCCGGTTAAATAGTACTGATTGTTAATCGTGTGATAATTATCACCTATTATTTCCCAATTGTCTAGGCTGGAATAGAAAAATACAGTAATTTTATTATATCATAGTGCCATAAGGGAATTATCTTTTGGAAAAATAAAGGTATGGGTGGGAATGATTCATTGAACAAATATCTGAAGCGTTATTTCGGTTTCAACACTTTCAAGGGTAATCAGGAAGGGATTATTAATAATGTTCTTGAGGGCAGGGATACTTTTGTGCTGATGCCGACCGGAGGAGGTAAATCGTTATGCTACCAGTTACCGGCAGTTATCAAGGATGGCACTGCTATTGTTATATCACCCCTGATTGCACTGATGAAGAACCAGGTCGATGCCATGAGAAATTTTGCAACCGAGGATGATGTGGCACACTTTCTTAATTCATCGCTTACCAAAATGGCTGTTAACAAGGTCAGGACCGATGTAATGAACGGATCCACAAAGTTGCTTTACGTGGCCCCCGAATCGCTTACAAAAGAGGAAAATATTGATTTTCTGAGGAATATAAATATTTCATTTTACGCCATTGACGAAGCTCATTGTATTTCGGAATGGGGACATGATTTCAGACCTGAGTACCGTCGTATCAGGCCTATTGTTGACAGGATCGGCCGGTCGCCGATAATAGCCCTGACAGCCACAGCCACACCAAAGGTTCAGCATGATATCCTGAAGAACCTTGGGATACTTGATGCAAATGTATTCAGGTCATCATTCAACAGGCCAAACCTCTATTATGATGTGAGGCCTAAAGTGAATTCGACAAAGGAAATTATTAAGTATATACGTGATAACCCCGGTAAATCGGGGATCATCTATTGTCTTAGCAGAAAGAAGGTCGACGAAATGGCAAAAACCCTTGAGGTTAACGGAATAAAGGCATTGCCATATCATGCCGGGCTCGATTCTCAAACCAGGACACAGAACCAGGACAAGTTCCTGATGGAAGAGGTTGATGTAATTGTGGCAACAATAGCATTCGGGATGGGAATAGATAAACCTGATGTAAGGTTCGTAATACATTATGACATGCCCAAAAGCCTTGAAGGCTATTACCAGGAAACCGGCAGGGCCGGCCGTGACGGACAGGAGGGGAGGTGTATTGCCTATTACAGCTATGATGACATCCAGAAACTGGAGAAATTCATGCAGGGGAAACCGATAAATGAACAGGAGATAGGTAAACAGCTTCTTTTTGAAACGGCCTCTTACGCTGAGTCTTCAATTTGCAGGAGAAAGACACTCCTTCACTACTTCGGAGAGGAATATACTGAAGATAACTGCGAGGCATGTGATAACTGCCTTCACCCGAAGAAGGAATTTGAAGGGAAGGATTATATAGTGCTGGTACTTAAGGCAATAATTGCAGTTAAGGAAAAATTCAAGGCAGATCACGTCGCAAAGGTCCTGACCGGGGTGGCTAATACGGCAATAAAGGCATACAAGCATCATAAGCTGCCGATTTTTGGTGAAGGCGATGAGAAGGATGAGAAGTTCTGGAATATGGTCATCAGGCAATCGCTGATAAAGAAGCTGATAATCAAGGAGATTGAGAACTACGGGGTCTTAAAGGTAACCGATGAAGGGAGAGAGTACATAGAGAAACCCTATTCGATAATGCTTACCGAAGACCATGATTATGGTGAATCAAACGATGATGAGGCTTCATACGGAAGCGGAACGGCGGCTGTTGATGAAGAGCTGTTCAGGATTCTTAAAGACCTAAGGAAAAAAATATCCAAACAAAAGGATGTCCCCCCGTTTGTTATCTTCCAGGATCCCTCTCTCGAAGATATGGCTATCCAGTATCCTGTAAACCTGGAGGAACTTCAGAATATTTCGGGTGTTGGTATCGGTAAAGCCCAGAGATACGGAGCCGAGTTTGTTGAAGTCATTGGTCGCTATGTCGAAGAGAAGGATATCCTGAGACCACAGGACCTGATAGTGAAATCGGTGGTTACTAAATCGGTGCTGAAAGTTTATATTATTAAAAGTATCGACAACAAGAGGCCGCTCGAAGATATTGCCGATGCCAAGGGCCTTGAATTTAATGAATTGCTGACCGAGATCGAAACTATCGTTAACTCCGGGACAAGGCTGAACCTCTCATATTATATTGATATGGTGATCGACGAAGACCGTCAGAATGATATCTATGCTTACTTCAGGGAAGAGGCAGAATCGGACTCGCTAAAAGATGCCCTGGAAGAACTTGGAGATGAGTATGATGAGGATGAAATAAGGCTGGTAAGAATAAAATTCCTGTCGGAACTGGGCAATTAATAATGTTCATAACCGGAGTAATCTCATCAGTTTTTTCCAATTTTGTGTCGCGAATTCTTATTATTCACGTCTTTTCTATAACGTAAAATCAATACACATAAATCAATGATCCTTGAAACGAATAATATCAGGAAGAGATTCGGGTCAATAACCGCTGTCGATTCGATCAGCCTGGAGGTAAGTGAAGGAACAGCCTATGGTATTCTGGGCCCGAACGGAAGCGGAAAAACAACTACCCTGGGAATAGTGCTTTCTGTTATAAGGCCCGACAGCGGCTCGTTCAAATGGTTCGGGGAGGCTCCGTCAGTATCTTCCTATAAGAAAATAGGCAGCCTGCTTGAAGTACCAAATTTCTTCCCATACCTTGATCTGGAGCGAAATCTGGAGATCCTGGCAAGAATAAGGAATATCGATCGGGACGATATCGAAAGGGTTCTTGATGAAACAGGATTGTTAAAAAGGAAGAGATCACGGTTCGACACTCTTTCGCTTGGCATAAAGCAGCGCCTGGGACTGGCAGCAACATTACTGGGAGATCCGCGTGTACTGGTACTGGATGAACCGGCAAACGGTCTCGATCCGGAAGGTATTGCTGAGGTGAGAAAGCTCATTATTGAGCAGCGTGAGAGGGGTAAGACAATAATCATGGCCAGCCATATACTGGATGAAGTGGAAAAGGTGTGTACGCATGTGGGAATACTTAAAGGCGGGAAGGTTATATCTGCAGGACTTGTTGATGAACTTCTGAGAATTGATGATGTGGTTATTATTTCATGTGACAATAATCAGGAACTTAAACAGATACTTGAATCTTCAGGGCTGGTGAAAAGTGTTACCATCAGCGGGAATCACCTGGAAGTGGTGCCTGGTGAAGGCGGGGGAGTATCGTCAATAAACAGTTTTGCACATGCAAAAGGTATTACACTATCAGAGCTGCATGTACGGAAAAGTACTCTTGAGGAACAATTCCTGGAATTAGTAAAATAAAATTGTAATCCGAATGAAAAGATTAATAGCAATTGAATGGGCAAAGATCTCATCGTACAGCCTGTTCAGGGTAATACTGATACTTAATACCGTTTTTTTCCTGCTTGTGGTTTTCGTATCCTCCAGGATCAATGTTAACGTTCCGGGATTTTCGTGGCGAAATGTTTATAATTTCCCGAATGTGTGGTCAGGTTTAGCATGGGTTGCCAGCTGGTTCAATGTTCTGCTGGCAATAATGGTTATGGTGTTTACTGGGAACGAGTTCGCGAACAGAACCTTCAGGCAGCAGGTAATCAGCGGGTTAAGCCGTAACGAATGGCTGGCAGGAAAGGGAATTATGATTGCGGGCGTAGCACTTTACGGAATGATACTAGTATCACTCACATCACTGGTATACGGGATTATCTTTACCAGGGAGATCACCCTTCATGTAGTTTTTGAGAATACAGGTATCCTGCTGGTATATTTCCTGCAGGCTGTTGGATATATGGTTCTGGCCATCCTTTTCATTGTGGTATTGAGATCGACATCCCTTTCGATAATACTCTATATCCTGTATTTCATAATTATGGAGCCTGTAGCAAGACTGCTTTGTCCGCCTGAAGCCAGGCTATGGTTCCCGGTGAAGATAATAAGTCACCTGACACCTGTTCCCGAATTCCTGTCGATCACATCGCAGGCGGCCGGAGGAGATGCAGCACAGCTTACATATGAAAGTATAGGCCTGATGTCACGACAGTTACCCGACGGTGTAAATCTTGCAATGGCCTTTTTATACATTCTTATTTTTGCGTTCCTGTCATGGCTGGCAGTTAAGAAAAAAGACCTTTAAATGATTATTATTACCATCTTCTGACCTTTACCAGTGATACCATCATTGTTGCCATAACGTAGAAAGGGTATATTAATTCAAGGGGAATAAAGTATAGAAGGAGGAACGATGAACCCCTCCTGAAGATAATCAGGGAAGCCAGCAGAAAATCAGGCACTGCTTTTACAATATATGAAATAGCCAGTATCTTCCAGAACATGGGGATAAAGACTGCTATTCCCGTCATCGCTGCCAGTGATGCACTGGTAAAAAGGGTTATGATTCCGGTAATTATGGTGAAGGGATCCTTCAGTGAAGTCACTTTCCCGGCCCACCTGGCTCTTTGAAAGAGGAAATCACCCGTAGTTTCGGGAGCAGAAGTAGTAATTATCGAATCTGTATCGTCGAGCCACATTATTTTCTTTTTCAGTCTCCTGGCCTCCTGCAGCAGGAACATATCATCACCCGACGCCAGATCCATCCTGATAATTGAATCATAATCGTTTACAATATCGCGTCTGAAGCAAAGATTTGCACCATTGCACATCAGTGGATGTCCTATTCCTGCACTTCCGGAAGTGACAGCCTGTATGCCGGAAAACTCAAGCTGTTCCATGTAACCGGCAAGGCCCTTTTTTGTTCCAAGAGTCATTGGGCCTATGATCAGGTCAGGCTCCTCACGGTTATAGAACCTAACTACCGATCCTATCCATTCAGGTCCTGCCCTGCAATCGGCATCTGTAGTTATTACAAGTTCACCGGACGATTCTTTCAGAGCCAGTGAAATACCCATCTTCTTCCCGGCACCCCTGTTCACAAGCAGTCTGAAGAAATTATATTTGCTGACTACCCTTTCTGCAATGGCCCGGGTATTGTCTGTTGAATTGTCGTCGACAATTAATATTTCCAGAAGGTCGTGCGGGTAGCTGGTCACGGCCAGGTCTTCCATAAGGTCTGCAAGTGAATTTTCCTCATTGCGGGCAACGACTACAACAGTAACCCTGATCTTCTTTTCACAGTCAGGCCTCTTTCCTTTGCCGTTATCTGTTTTGCCCGGTTGTTTCCTTTTCAGGTTACCCGAAAAAATAACCAGATAGAGTACAAGGTATGGTAAAAAAGCAAGAACGCACCACCACATTTCATGTTAGCTTAACCACTCATACAACCTGTAATGATCACCGTTCATACCCATTGCCCCGTATGTTTTCATAGCCCTGTGATTATCCTTTTCGACGTAGAGACGGAGACCTGCAACACCCTCTTCATTAGCCAGTTCGCGAATATATTCGTACATCTTCCTGAATACACCGTTTCTTCTTTCTCCGGGAAGCACGTATACCGACTGGAACCACCAGACCCATGAATTTCTCCAGTCACTCCACTCGCTGGTGATCATTAAAGATGCGATAATGATCCCTTCTTTTTCAGCCACGTAATATTTTCCTTTTTCAGGATTGTCGAACACGGCATTTACTCCCATGGTGATCGTTTCATGATCAAGTGTCATTCCCTCTGTTTCCATGGCCATTTTTTCCTGAAAAGAAATAATCTTTCCGGCATCGTCCCTTTTTGCGTCACGTATTAAAATATCCATATTCTTCAGGATTGTCTGTTTATTTTCATAGATCAATGAGGTTATTATCTAATACGATTGAAAAATAAGAAAAATGCCGGCAAGGTGGAAATGTTTCTTGTAAAGGTACTATGGTGATCAGAGTATAAAGACCTTTACTATATTATGTGACAGTGAAATAAATATATTTAATTTATTATTTTTACCGGTGACGAAACCGGATTCCGGAATGAAGTTATTTTCTTCACCGGGATTTAACAGACAGAGGATGATCATAGAGGAGATACCTGCACCTATAATCAAAAAGTGGCAAAAGACAGTTAACCTGATGATCGAGTTTTTCCAGGCCCCGATAGGTATGATTGTAAGGCCGGGAG
>JBJKPH010000258.1:0-5083 GCA_046706585.1 Bacteroidales bacterium
ATCTACTGCCAGCCATTCAATATAATTTCTCAGTGCAAATATACCGGCAGCAGCTATATACCCTGCCTGCCGCATTGCGCCCCCCATAACCTTTCTTACCCGTTTCCCGAGTCTGATCATTTCTGATGATCCGAGCAGTACGGTTCCAACCGGTGCTCCTAACCCTTTTGAGAGGCATACGGAGATAGTACTGAAGATGCTTTTGTAAACTTCCGGTGAGGAACCGGCAGCTACAAGAGCGTTAAATATCCTAGCCCCGTCAAGGTGATATGCCAGTTTCTTATCTGCACATAATTCCGATATGCTTTTCAGACTTTCAATATCCCACGTTTTTCCTCCTCCCCTGTTTACAGTATTCTCAACCGAAACCAGGCTTGTTCTGGGCTTATGCGGATCGTCTGGCTGAATAGCCTCTTCTACCTGTCCGGCAGTAAAAAGACCGTTTTCTGAATCTATCAGGGTTACTGACGCACCTGAATTGAATGCAATCCCTCCACCTTCGTACTGATAAATATGTGAAAGCCTGCTGCATATAACATCATCCCCGGGCCGTGTATGGATCTTAACTGCAACCTGGTTACTCATTGTTCCTGACGGACAGAACAATCCTGCTTCCATTCCAAACAATGATGCTGTGTATTCCTCCAATTCATTTACAGACGGATCTTCATCCATTACCATGTCCCCAACCACGGCATTCATCATAAATGACAACATTTCACGGCTTGGCCTTGTGACGGTATCACTTCGCAGGTCTGTTTTCATAACTATATACGGCGTAGTTTACCTGTACCCGGTCATACAGGATATATATTCAGTTTACGGTCTCAATTACGAATATGTAGGATGTAAATACATCTTTATCCTTCCATAGGCTTGTTGCAAGTATCCTGCATACCTTTGTCCGTCCTTCGTTATTAATGAGACGTATCTCGTATCGTACCCTCTCCGATTCCCTTTTCAGCAGCCTGTCAAGCTGTTTTCGTTCGATAAAATAATCATCAGGATGGCAGAGTTGGAAGAAATTCTCTTTCAGCACATTATTTTCGCCTGTTTCAAGGATAGTCCCGAACTCCCTGCTTACGAACAATATTCTGCCGGTGGAATCGGTCTGGACGATAGCTACAGGAAGATTGTCGAAAACAGATCGTAGTCTGACTATATTGTGATGAACTATTTCTTCTGTCTTAGACCTCCGGATTATCTGATCGATCCTCCATTTGAATTCTTCATTCGAAAAGGGGAATATTATGAAATCATACTGCCGTGAGACAACTTCCCCGATCACATCAGTGTTATCATCACAGATGACCAATAGCGGAGTATGAAAATTCATCGATCCTGATACGATGTCGATTACCTCATTAAGTATCGGAACATCTCCGGTTGCCGCTATAATGATCAGATCATATTTTTTCCCGGAACAAAGCGTTGAAAAGTTATTCAGTCCTGATTCAAAGGTGCATTCCTTATCCTTTTCATTCACTACATTCCCCAAATAATTCAGATCCAACTGATTCTGAAATATTAGTATCGACCCTGGGGTTGCTTTCATTCTATGCACGTGCAGCCTTGGTTATAACTGATGCTAATATAGTATTTAATATTAGATCTGTTACCAATTAACAGAAAAATAGAAATATCATATAAACGCCTGACCTGAATATTTCAATAGTATCCGGCGATTTGTGATAAATATTACTTTATCTTGAGTAACAGAAGCAACAAAACTGTATTATTTTTAGTCATATATATTATTGCCATACATGAAAGTATAAATAGTAGGATAATAATAATGTTGACATATTGATTCCACATTCTTAAATTTGTTAATGAAACCTGAAAATATTATTAATAATACAATATGATCATGAAAAAAATCTACCTTTTTTCTTTGTTCTCATTCCTGTTACTTCTTTCACCCGGATCAGTGTTTTCACAGGTACCGGATGGATTCAATTATCAGGGAGTTGCCCGCTCAAACAGTGGTGATCCTATTACAAATACTTCGATTACAGTAAGGATAGCGATACTATCTCAGGTATCTCCTGAAATAGTTGAGTGGGAGGAGGAGCATTCTGTCACAACGAATAGTTTCGGTTTGTTTACACTGATGATCGGTGATCCTGATGCAACTGTAGTCGGAGGTTCTGCAGCTTCTCTGGCAGAAGTTGACTGGGCCGGAAAGACACTTTATATCCGACCAAGGATCATGTACAACAGTACATGGTACGACATGGATGCGGCTAAGATATTATCTGTTCCATATTCCCTGCTTGCAAGAGATGTGCAGAATAAGCCACTCGAGATCAATGCCGATACAATATTCAAGGTTGAAGGCAGTCTTGCCCTGGGAACAGATTCCCCTATGGGTGCAAAACTGGCTGTTGTAAGTACCGACGACCAGTCGGAGGATGCACTTTTCGAAGTGAGACGGAAGGATGGTCAGCCGGTTTTCTCGGTATATAATACCGGTGTTAAGGTCTTTGTTGATGACATTGGTGCCAAGGGGCCCAAAGGCGGATTTGCCATTGGCGGGTTCGATCAGGGTAAAGGGATAAACCAGGATTACCTGCTAATATCACCCGACAGTATCAGGATGTTCATCAAAAACACTACTGCAGTAAAAGGACCAAAAGGAGGTTTTGCCATCGGAGGTTTTGATGCATCAAAAGCCGGAGCTACTGATCTTTATTTTAATGTATCAGGTAAGGATGCAATGGATATCTACAAGAATGCTTCCCAGGTACTATGGTATCCGCGAAAAGAGGCTTTTCTGGCAGGAAATATAAGGATCGGTTCGCCTGATTCGGTCGGAACAAACTCAACCGCACTGGGTTACAAACCTGTTGCAATGGGTGACTTCTCGCAGGCATTCGGCTATATGACACTGGCAACAGCCGATAATTCAACTGCTATTGGTAACAGGGCCGTTGCATCAGGTATTGATTCATATGCATTTGGCTCAGGTGCCAATGCTTCGGGACAAAAATCCTTTGCTTTTGGTTCTGTGGGTATCGATGCCTCGGGAAATCCGATAGGTGTTTCAACACTTGCTTCCGGTGACTATTCAATAGCATTGGGAATGGGTGCCAGGGCAACTGAGAAAGGAGCAATGGCACTGGGTGTAAACTCACTTGCTGAAGGGTATGCTTCAACAGCTATGGGCTTTTACAGTCATGCATCACAATACTATAGTGTTGCAATAGGGTATTATTCGGGTGCCACAGCAAATTATGCCCACGCGTTCGGTCTTGCCGCCGAAGCTTCCGGTACAGGCTCCCTGGCCCTGGGAATGTATTCAAAGGCGCAGGGTAACTATGCATCATCTATGGGATTTTATAGTGAAGCCAAGAATCAGTATTCAGTTGCAATCGGATACTACACAAAGGCACAGGCTGATTATGCAAGTGCTTTCGGCCGTGGTGCACAGGCAAACGGGATCAGTTCGACAGCTGTCGGATACAGCACTATTACATCGGGAGAAGGAGCAAGTGCATTCGGAAGGAGTGCTGTTGCCAGCGGACTTTCATCCCTGAGTATGGGTTACTCATCTGATGCTACAAACGATTATTCTGTGGCTATCGGATACAATGCGCAATCATCAGGTACCTATTCATCCGCTATGGGATACAATGCAAATGCTTCAGGTTCTTTTGCCACAGCAATCGGTCATACTGCTGTTGCCAATAAGGATAATAGCTTTGCTGTAGGAAAGAATGCACAGGCAACAGGTATTAATGCTTTTGCTATGGGACTCGACGCAATAGCCAGCGGCGGAACATCTCTTAGTATGGGAAATGCAAACAATGCCTCAACAACAAACTCGGTTGCTATTGGTAACAATAATGCTTCAAGCGGCAGCAATTCTGTTTCCCTTGGAAACTCAAATACTTCCAGCAGCACCAATTCAATTGCAATAGGGAACAATACAACCGCTTCCGGAACATATTCAACAGCACTTGGTTATAACTCCATTGCCAGCGGCTACAGAACAGTAGCTATCGGATCTAATTACTATAAGAGCAGCCTGATAATATGGCAACCACCTATTATTCCTATAATTCCTATTTTACCAAAAGGAGAAACAGATCCGGCAACACCGGGCAAAGGATATATTATACTGCCATCGTCAATTAACAGGGACAATCAGGCTATCGGAGATTATTCAATATCTGTAGGCGCAGGAAACTACTCGACAAACGGTGGTATGTCATTCGGTGTTTATAATAATGCAGAAGAGATATATGCTACTGCCATAGGTTTTGGTAATAAGGCGCTTGGGAAATATTCGTTTGCTGCCGGTTTTGCAAACGAGACCGACGGAAACTATTCGGTAGCTTTCGGTTCATATACCACAGCTGAGGCTATGAACTCATTTGTAATTGGACAGTACAATAATACTTCTTCAGGTTATGATCCTGATGATTGGGTTGAGACAAACCCGCTGTTCGTTATAGGGAACGGAGTATCATCATCAAGCCCTAATGATGCAATGGTAGTATATAAGAACGGGTACACATACCATGAGGGTCGTGATGCATACGCAGGTGTTTATGCATATAACTATATAACCAGCAGGACATCAACGTCATATGGTATGAGGTCATATATTTACGGAACGAACGCAGCATATCAGTATAGCGGATATTTTACCGGAGGAAACTCATACAACTCGAATTATTACCTGGGTCTCTATGCCGACAAACGCGGAGGAGCATCAATTGATGTTGCTGAATATATATATGACACACAGGGAAACACAGAACCGGCTGACGTAGTTGTGGCAGATAAGAACATGAAGGAAAGCGTTGTGAAGTCATCAAAACCATATCAGGAATCAGTACTTGGTGTCGTATCAACTGAGCCTCATCTGACCATGGGAATGGACCTTGTAATTGATAAGGAGACCGGTGAACCTTTGGAAGGTGTAAATGCAGCACGACTGGCACTCACAGGAAGGGTCCCGGTAAAAGTTACCGATGAAAACGGACCAATACAACCTGGCGACATGCTGACAACATCATCAACACCGGGATATGCTATGAAATGGACATTACTGGATGTCTCCAAAGCAAAGGAT
>JBJKPH010000259.1:0-2339 GCA_046706585.1 Bacteroidales bacterium
GCTAGCTTCAATATTTATGGAAGCCGGGTTGACGACAGGACTGTATACATCGCCCCATCTCACCGATTTTCGGGAACGCATCAGGGTGAACGGTGAAATGGTTCCTGAGGATTGGGTAGTGAAATTCGTTGCTGATAACATGGGGATAATCGATGAACTGCATCCTTCGTTTTTCGAGATGACAGTAGCCATGGCTTTTCTCTATTTTGCCGACCGCGGAGTCGATATTGCAGTAATCGAGACCGGCATGGGGGGACGTCTTGATTCCACTAACATTATAGAGCCGGTATTGTCGGTTATTACTAATATCGGGCTCGATCACACACAATTTCTTGGAGACACACTTGACAAGATAGCCGTTGAGAAAGCTGGTATAATTAAGAGTGGTGTCCCTGTGGTAGTAGGGGAGAGCCATCATCTGACAGAGAAGGTTTTCATGGATGCGGCGTCGGAAAAAGGATGCAGTATCAGTTTTGCCGACAGGGAGGTGATGTTACATGTAACAGGGAATGACCCGCTTGCCGGGCGGCTTGAATATGAATTCGTGAACAATAAAGATAGTGATGTCGTTAAAGGATTGGTTCCGCTGGCCGGCCAGTACCAGGAGAATAACCTGAGGACACTCTTCGGAGCACTTAATATGCTCGGTCTGAATGTGTCTGTTGAACCTTTTCATATTACCGAAGGACTCCGGAAAGTAGTTGACAATACCGGTTTATCAGGACGATGGCAGATAATCGGAAACGATCCGTTTGTTGTTTGTGATACTGCCCATAACGCAGATGGCCTGATAAAGGTAATTGAACAAATATCCTCTCTTGGGATGAAAAGGATCCATTTTGTAATAGGATTTGTAAATGACAAGGATTTGGGATCTGTGCTTTCTCTTTTTCCACCTTCGGGAAAATATTATTTTACAAGGGCCGATATTCCAAGAGCCCTCCCTCCCGATACATTGAAGGAGGCTGCTGCCGGGCATGGGCTTTATGGAAAGCAATTCGGTTCAGTGGGTGACGCTTACAGGGCAGCCCTTGATGCTGTAATGCCGGGAGATATGATATATGTTGGAGGAAGTACTTTTGTTGTGGCCGATCTTCTTAAGTTCATTAAAAAGAGTTGACATTGTTGTTGCAGGATTGCTATTTTACTATATTCGCCATATAACCTATCTTTTTTATTATGCAGGCCAGAATAAAGCAGATCATACTCCCCGCAATTGTCCTGACAATCTCTTTGAGTCTATTTTCAAAAGAGCCGGTTAAGAGACTTGTGATACTTCATACTAATGATATGCACTCGCGCCTGGATGGGTTTGCTCCATCTCTGGCTTATACTCCGCTTTCGGTGAACGATGACAATACAGTTGGCGGGTTTAGCCGGCTGGCAGCCCTGATAGACGAGCAGCGCAGGCAGGATCCTGATCATACAATGGTTGTTGATGCCGGAGACTTCCTTATGGGGACAATCTATCATTATATGGAGGAATATAACGGATTTGAGCTTCCATTAATGAAGGACATTGGTTACGAAGTGGTCGCTATAGGAAATCATGAGTTCGATTACGGACCCGGGAAACTGGCTGAAATAATCAACATGTCAAAAAAGACCGGGGCGATACCGCAGTTAATGCTCTCAAATGCAGTTTTTGATGATCATAATAGTGAGGATGATGAACTGTCTGCACTTTCGGATGACGGTACAATTGCCGAAACGACAATTCTCGAAAAAGACGGGCTTAAGATTGGATTATTCTCACTTATGGGTGTGGATGCCGATGAGGTTGCCCCGTATGCCCCTCCTGTAAAATTTGCCAGACAGATAAAAACTGCTCGCAGGATGGTGAGGAAATTAAGAAAAAGCGGGTGCGAAGTGATTATCTGCCTGTCGCACAGCGGGGTCACGAAAAATAAAAAAGATGAATGGGCCGGTGAAGATGTTAAGCTGGCAAAGAGAGTGAAAGGACTCGATGTAATAATCAGCGCTCATACACATACAAAGCTTGATGAGCCGGTAATGGTAAAGGGAACCCCTGTGGTCCAGGCCGGAAGCTATGCAAGGTTCCTGGGAAGGCTGGAACTCGAAGTATCATCCGAAGGTGTAAAAGTTACAGGTTATAAATTGCTTCCTGTGGATGATTCCATTGAGGGTGATCCTGAGATACAGGCACGTATAGATATTCAAAAAGGAAAAATATCGGAAAAACTGCTGGAGCCCCTGGGGTATGAGATAAGCAGGCCGATAATAAATAACGATACTGAACTTGAATGTAACGAATATGGAGGAGATCTGGAGAACAGCAATCTCGGCCCATTAGTGGCTGACGCTATTCAGAACTATGT
>JBJKPH010000260.1:0-1996 GCA_046706585.1 Bacteroidales bacterium
TAAAATTTTATCAATTTGTTCGGTAATTTTTGGATTTTCATTTATTATCGAATCAATAATCTTCAGAAATGAATTTTTTTCCAAAGAATTTAGCAGGTCAAGAATTTTTTCCAGTTTCATAATAGGAAGGTTATTTTGAGATATTTAAGGATACAATTTAACAAATATATTCGGTTGTCATCTTTTAATTCAGATACAAAATTGAGGATAAGAAGATAGTCTATTGTATCAGGTCAAACAATCTTGGGTAAAATAGATTAATTAGTTGATCCTTATTAATTCGTGTTTTTTAAAATTCGCGAAGATTGGATATTTTCCTGAACCCAAATATGTGTTCCAATAAACAGCCAAAATATTAAGTTTAACATTTCTTCTTTCTTTAACCTCATCCATTTCTTCATATTATATGCTGCAGCAGCCAATAATGTGTTAATCTGGTCTCCTGCTGTCCCACTGAGGTAATTCCTTATCATCCTGTGATCGTGTTTCAGGTGTGATATCAGCCCTTCTATTCCCGCCCTTGACCTGCATCTTTCCTCTCGTTTCTTCTTCAGATAGTAGCTTTCTCTCTTAAGGTTCTTAGGCATTACGATGTCTATTCCTTCAATACCTCCTTTTACCTTATAACCTTTATCTACGATCGCTTTCTTGATTTTGCCTTCTGTTAATTCAACAACCTGGTCTAACTGCGGTTTTAATGTCCTGCCATCATATATGTTACCTTCTATAGCCATTGCTCCAACTATTATCCCTGATTGCCTGGTGTATGCAAAAGAGCTCTTGTTGCCAAACTCATACTGCTTATGTTCTTTACCTTTCGATATGCAGAGCACTTCCGGTTCATGAACGCTATAGACCTTATGTGTATCATCTCTCTTCTGGGTTAGCACCCTGTATAATACATCCAGTTCCTGCTGGTACGATTTAGGGATAGGATTAAGTCGATTCACCAGGTCCTGGTATATCTTGAATGCAATCCGGTGTAACCTAGCCTGTGCCTTCCTGTGACTCTTCATGTTCTTCGGCTTTCGGGCAAAACGTAACTTATACTTCAGCTTTTTGATCTCGCGGCCGTACGTGCGTGTCAGCTTTATATCCTCCTTCCTGGCAATCCGTTTGCAATGCTCAATAACCTTCTCTGTAAGCTTTCTATCTGTCGGAAAGGTAATGTTCTTCTCCTGTACCGTCGTATCAACTCTGACCTCCCTGACTCCCTTTCGCAAAGTATCCTTGTCAAATAAATCAATGCTCTGTTTGAAGATCTTCTTCATCCCATCAGTTCCTATCCTGTGACGGAAGTGTACAAAATCGCTTGGGTCAAATGGCAGTTTATATTGAAAATAAACCTCTCCACAAAAGTGCTGCCAGTAAGGATTTTCAAGATATCGTTCCACAACAGTCTCATCACCAAGATTATACATCTGTTTCAACAACAAGAGGCCAACCATAGTCCTGATAGGAACCGAAGGCCTGCCTACCTTACCATACAGTGGGGCAAACTCATCTTCAAGACTCTTCCAGTCAATCTTCTTAGCCAAAAGACAGAGTTCATGCTCAGGATGGATAAAACTCGTGAGCACTGTTTTGAACATCTCAAGCTGCGGTTGTACAGGTAATTTCTTTAACATGATTTACAGGGTTTTGATCGAATTTAATCAAAATCCAGGCAAAAAACAAGACTTCAAAGAACATAAGTTATTAACAATCAAATTGTTAATAATTATTAAGGATCAACTAATTAATTGCAGAGCGGGTAGCCGAAGGTTCTGATTTTGGTCGGATAGGTCGGGCGGGTTGCCCCGCCGTTCCCTCCTAAGAACCGTACTTGCGACTTTCACCGCATACGGCTCAAGCACTCTAAAGGTAACTAAGTTACCCGGCAATACAACTTCAGGCCGCTTTACTCATGGCATATCTACGACGGTAGTACTTGTCCCATTTTGCACAATATGGGTTAGCTTTACCATTGATGAGGACATGTCGTTTGATGATAGTG
>JBJKPH010000261.1:0-1744 GCA_046706585.1 Bacteroidales bacterium
GTGATATACCCTTTCGAATCATACGGATGGGAAGTGAAACCGCAGGCCGAGGATGTACTGTTTAAGAATGCTACTGTCTGGACCAATGAGGATGAAGGTATCCTTGAAGGAGCCGACGTGCTGGTAAAAGATGGTAAGATTGCTAAGGTTGGAAAGAATATTAACCCGGGCAAAGCCAGGGTGATCGATGCTACCGGGATGCACCTGACATCCGGAATAATCGATGAACACTCACACATAGCCTCATCGAGCACCAACGAAGGTACACATGCAATAACTTCGGAAGTAAGGATGTCTGATATTATCGATCCTTCGGATGAAAGCATCTACAGGCAGTTGTCGGGCGGTGTTACTGCGGCACATATACTGCACGGATCGGCTAACCCGATAGGCGGTCAGTCAGTACTGATCAAGCACAGATGGGGTTCATCGGCCGAGGATATGATGATCAAGGGACAGGTAGGATTCCTGAAACATGCCCTTGGTGAGAATGTCAAGCGTTCGACAAACAGGTATCCCAACACAAGAATGGGAGTGGAGCATATAATAAGGGATGCATACACAAGAGCTGAAGACTATAAGGCCGAATGGGCCAGGTATAACAGCCTGCCTGCAAAGGAGAAAACCGGTGTAATCGAACCACGCCGTGACCTGCAACTGGATGCACTGGTGGATGTGCTCGACAAGAAGAGTTTTATTACATGCCATACGTACGTACAGAGTGAGGGAACAATGATAATGAACCTGGCAGATGACTTCGGTATCAGGGTGGGCACTCTTATCCATTTTAATGAAGGGTATAAGATCGCCGACCAGATAAGGGATCATGGCACTGCTGCATCGGTCTTTTCTGACTGGTGGGACTACAAGTACGAGGTGTACGAGGGTAGCGCATACAATGCTTCGACACTGGTTAAGCAGGGAGTTCTCACATGCATCCATTCGGATGATGCAGAGATGGGAAGGCGCCTGAACCAGGAAGCCGCCAAGACCGTAAAATATGGTGGACTGTCACAGGAACAAGCTCTTAAGCTTGTGACACTTAACCCGGCAAAAAAATTGCACCTCGATAACAGGATGGGCAGTATAAAAGTGGGCAAGGATGCTGATCTGGTACTCTGGACAGGCAACCCGTTGTCAGTATACTCACGTGCCAGCAAAACGATGGTGGACGGGATAATCTATTTCGATGAGCAGAAAGATGCAGAGATGAAAGTGAAGATTGACGAGGAGAGGAACAGGATCATCCAGAAGATCCTTAAGAGCGATTCTTCATCATCATCAAGACCATCGGGTGCAATGAGAAGAAACTTTTAACCTACGAAACCATGAAGAAACATATAATTTTTACGATAGTAATAATGCTGGCTGCAGCAGGAATCCTGCAAGGCCAGGCACTGCCCGTACCAGCACCCGCACAGAAAACGCCAATAGTTCTAAAAGGCGGTACCATACATGCCGGGACAGGACAGGTGATTGAGAACGGCATGGTGGTCTTTTCAGGCGGTAAGATATTGTCGGTGGGAACAACAGGCGACATACCGGCAGGTGCAACAGTGGTTGATGTGACAGGCAAGCAGGTATACCCCGGACTGATATTCCCAAATACAAACCTGGGATTGTCGGAAATAGGATCGGTTGATGTGACAAATGACTACTCCGAGATAGGATCGATTAACCCGGGTGTCAGGACAATTTCTGCATACAATACCGATTCACACGTGATACCTGTAGTACGTGCAAA
>JBJKPH010000262.1:0-4104 GCA_046706585.1 Bacteroidales bacterium
AGGGAATATGCGGCAAAGGGTGAGATGATACCCGGAACCCTCGAGTTCATCACCAACTGGGTACTCACCCGTACCGGGACAAACGCGTTCTGATTTCCAGGTGAGCT
Source organism: Bacteroidales bacterium (assembly GCA_046706585.1). Classification (GTDB taxonomy): domain Bacteria; phylum Bacteroidota; class Bacteroidia; order Bacteroidales; family VadinHA17; genus JBJKPH01. The sequence goes on from JBJKPH010000262.1 coordinate 108, forward strand.
CAGTAAATCTCCGAGGCTCCTCTGTGGCTCTCACTGTAAGCATCTAAAAGAACTTACATTGAGAGGCACAGGGGAGTTTTTTTAGGTACGGGGTGTGCGGCACCCGGCAACCGGAAGAAATTACCCTCCTACGCTAAAGCTTCGAACTGCGTCCGCCGAAGCGGACTACGTCCGACGGAGGCGGAGGCCAAAGCAAAAAATTACAACGAATTACAATGAATGACCTTCTTTAAACCACGGAGTTACACGGAGTATAACACGGAGTCAGAATCCAATCTAATGACTATTGAATGACTATTGAATGACCTTCTTTAAACCACAAAGTAACACGGAGTATCATGGAGTGTGGCCCGGAATCACTCCACTCTACACTCTACGTTCTTCGTTCTCCTCTTCCTCAATCAGTTACCCTGTTAAACCTCAGGTTTCTCACTCGTCCTGCTGACAACTTGAAGCCTGTAACAATATTGTTCATGTCCCTGGTGAATTCGACATTGCCGAGATACCACTGGTCGCCAATGCAGAAATCGGGTTTCACAAGTGAGAGCTGCACATTGCCGGTTCTGAAATGCTTTGCAGTCAGTTTACCTGATTCGGCCACCAGCGTGTAAGTGGTGCATAGCTCCGGACTGAAATAATCACCAGTATACTGGTTCAGATCGACTTCAGAGGGATTAAAGTCAGGAAGTCGTTTTGCATCATGTTCCTGTCCACCCATGGCAACTCTGATATGATCTATTTTGCCTGTCTGATCTCTGCCAAATGTTATCATTGCCTGTACAACACTTACATTAAATTTCCTTGGTGAAACCGGAACAGCAGCTGTCTTCGGGAGACCGGGTGCTTCTACGAACAGTTTATTGTTCTCAGCAGTAAAAACGGCAATTGCTCCCGGCCACAACTCATATCTTCCGCTGTATGCCTGCAGGGAGTCGGGACTGACCACCAACTTTTCATCCATGTCAGTTACTGCCGCTTCCTTTATGGCTGTTGCCTCTGTTTTGGGAGGCTCTTCCTTCAGCTGGTCCTTTAGGTAAATGTCGGAAATAAGGATAGCCAGCCTGCCCGGATCAAATGATCCGAAGTTACTCAGTACATTGACAGAGAACTTCTGATCAGGGAACCTGAATAGTGCTGTCCTGTAGCCGGCATCGGCACCTGCATGGGCGACAAGTTTCAACCCCTTATATTTTGATTCGTCCTGTCCCATGGCATATGATATCGTGTCTCCGTTATTCAGGATGCCCCGCATGTCCATTTTGCTGATGAAGTCTTTGCCGACAACGGGATTTTCAAAATTTGCAGCCCACCTGCTGAGGTCTTCAACAGTTGTGAACAGGCTGGTGGCACCCACTGTTGAATAGCTCAGGATGCTTTTCTTCATTCCTGTGCTGTCTTCATGATATGAATAGGCCCTGTTCTTCACTATTTTTTCACAATCATCATAGAAGAGGGTGTTATTCATCTGCAGTGGTTCAAAGATGTTCTTCCTTGTAAAATCGGCAAACGACATTCCCGATACCCTGGCAACAACCTCAGCAAGGAGTGTAAAGCCGGTATTGCAGTATAAAAACTCATTTCCCGGGTCGAAATTCAGTTCCTGCTGCCTGCTTACCAGCCGCATCACCTGGTCGGATGTTATTATGTCATCAAGTCTCCATCCGGCCATCACGAGCAGTTCCCACTGATCCCTGAGGCCGCTGGTGTGATGAAGAAGATGGTTCAGTGTTATCGTTTTGCCAAAATCAGGCACTTCGGGAATATACTTTCTGATATCGTCGTTGATTGAGAGCTTTCCTTCCTGTTCAAGCATCAGTATAGCGAAGGCTGTGAACTGCTTTGACAGTGATGCGATATGAAAGACTGTTGAAGGTGTGATCGGTATATTGTACTCAAGGTCGGCGCTACCATAGCCCTTTTCAAATATTATCTTCCCGTCTTTCTCCACAGCTACTGCTGCGCCGGGCATATCCTGACTGTTCCATGCCGTGAAAAGCTGGTCGATCTGTTTTGCGGGTGTCTTGCCCCGCGGCTCAAGTATATTCCATACGAGTGAGTAACGTCCCTGGTAGCCTTCAGGTTCGAGTGCACTAACTTCAAGCACATAAGTACCTTTTTTGCCGGAGAAGAGTGACACAGGTTCTCTGCCGTTTCTCCTGTTCGGACTGTCAAAATCCCGGATCTTTTTACCGTCGGGATCGTAGGTTGTAACCATGGCATCCACACCTTCCTGGTTTAGGACGAAGAATGCGAACATATTAGCGTCGAGATTGATGGAATAGCGGTGTTTCTCGCCGGTTTTCAGCAGTTCAGAAATGCGTTTGCCTTTTGTAAGCACAGCTTGTTTGTCCTGCCCTTTGAGGGGCACATTGATACTGACCGTCAGCAGGCACGCCAACAGGATCAGATAGTTCTTGCCGGATTTCATAACAGATGGTTTATAAATTGGTTTGTTCTTTGAATATCAAACAAAAGACGTGCCGGAAATGGGTTTGTTACAGGAAAACAGGGAAATTATTTTCGATGGTCATTCGATAGTCATTCAATGGTCATTCGATGGTCATTCAATAGTCATTCAATGGTCATTCAATGGTACCTGCAAAGCGCAGGTTGGCTTTGCCGGGCTCGCATTCAGCTCAGGTTCTCACTGCCCATATAGATCGGAGAAGGCTGTTCGTCAACAATTAATGACGGCCCGCTAGGGCCCAATGACTATCGAATGACGCGCGAAGCGCCAATTGGAACTGCTACATTTATCCGGACAGTAAGTTAAGCTAAAATGCTTAATTTAACGGATATGAAAAAAAGAAGAAAGTATGATCGTGAGTTCAAACAAATGGTTGTTGAGCTTTCAAACACAAGAGATGATCTAACTGTTCTTGCAAAGGAACTGGATATTCGAGCAGAACTGATCTATCGTTGGAGACGGGAAGCTTTGGCAAAATTGGGTGCCAGCTTCCCGGGCCAGGGTAACAAAACGATGACAGAGGAACAAAAGGAGATAGCCCGATTAAAAAAGGAACTTCGGGATGCCCAGCTAGAACGTGACATCTTAAAAAAAGCTGTAAGCATTTTCTCCAAGAACGATGGCAAATATTCCAATTCATAAAGGCAAACGACTCCATATTTCCCATTGAGAAGATGTGTAAAGTATTAAAGGTAAGCAGGAGTTCATATTATAGCTGGTTGCTGCGTAATCCAAGCAGGCATTCCATTGAGAACAGAAAGTTGTCTGATCTCATAAAAAAGATATACGAGTTGAGCAAAAGGACCTATGGCAGTCCTCGGGTCACGATAGAGCTTCATAAAAGAGGATTTCATGTGTCAAGACAAAGAGTAGCCAGGTTGATGAAAAGTCAGAACATGAAGAGTATTATCAGAAAAAAATGGGTTATTACTACTGATTCCAGGCATAACTATCCGGTGGTTGAGAATAAACTCAACAGGGACTTCAATACGACCAGACCAGGGCAGGTATGGGTGTCGGATATCACTTATATTAAAACATTTCAGGGATGGCTCTATTTGACCGTAATCATAGACCTTTTTGACAGGAAAGTAATCGGTTGGTCATTCAGCAGATCTTTAAAGGCTGCTCATACAACCATCCCGGCATGGAAAATGGCTGTCAGGAACAGGATGATTTCCCGGAAGTTGATTTTCCATTCAGACAGGGGTATCCAATATGCCTGTAATGAGTTTGTAAATCTTTTGTCATCCTATAATCTTGTTGAAAGGAGCATGAGTCGTAAAGGAAACTGTTGGGATAATGCTGTTGCTGAAAGTTTCTTTAAAACACTGAAAGTTGAGCATATTTATCATCACAGTTATAAAACCATTAAAGAAGCTGAAGTGTCTGTATTTGAATACATTGAAACATGGTATAATGTAAACAGGGTACATACAACATTAAAAACATCTATTAAGGATAAAAAAGAGAAATTAATAAATCAATTAGTAGCTTAATAAATTGTCCAGTTTTTTGTTGCAGGTTCAG
>JBJKPH010000263.1:0-3066 GCA_046706585.1 Bacteroidales bacterium
GCATTGGTCGGGATTTGTAATCCCGACCTTTTTTTATGGCCCGAACCCACTCTGATGCATTCGGGTTACAATTGTGTGATCCCTCCGGGATCAGAGCGAAAAAACGACTGCCTGGCAGTCGCACAACTGTAACTCAATAAAGATGTAGTAACTGCTATCCATTGAATTTATCATCTATAATTTACATGATCAGTCTTCACTGACCTGTATAAGAAGGTCGCGGTAAGTTGAGAAGATCCTTGATTTTGAAAGAAATCCGACATATTTTCCCTGGTCGAGAACAGGAAGGTTCCATGCTCCCGTTTCCTTGAAGGTTTCCATTACTGCGTCTACCTTTTCAGCCTTATCGATATATGAAGGCGGCATTATCATCAGGTCGCTTACAAAGGTAGTGTCGTACAGCTCCTGATCGAACATCACTTCCCTCACATTATCAAGTAATACAACTCCCTCGAGGATACCGTCATCATCAACAACGGGAAAAATATTTCGTTTGGATGTAGAAATGACCTTAACCAGGTTTCCCAGGGAATCATCAGATCGTACGGTCACGAGATCGGTCTCTATCTCTTTTGTCCAGTTCATTCTGGCCAGAACCGCCTTGTCTTTATGGTGTGTCACCAGTTCACCCCTGCGGGCAAGCCTCATATGATATATCGAGTGCTTATCGAACCTCATAGTGGTTATGTATGAACCTGTAGCTGTATAAATTATAGGTATTAGCAAAGCATACCGCCCTGTGATCTCTGCAATAAGAAATATCGCTGTCAGCGGAGCATGCATTATACCTGCCATAGCTCCTGCCATCCCGGCCAGGATAAAACTGCTTGAAGGCAGGTCAAGTCCGAAAACCTTGTTGATCAATAACGAAAAAAGGTATCCGTTAATACCTCCGACAAAGAGAGATGGTGCGAAGATGCCACCCACTCCACCGGCACCATTAGTAGAACTGCTTGCAATAACTTTTGTCAGGCTTACAGCAAGCAGAAATAGTATTACAAACCAAACATTTCCGGTTATTCCCCCGAAAAAACTATTCTCAAGAAATGTGTCAAGGTGCCCGTTCAGCAAGTCGGAGATTGAATCATATCCTTCACCATACAACGGTGGCATAAGAAGTATCAGGACACCGAGGATCAGTCGGCCAGCAATAAGCCTTGTATAACTGTTTTTTATTCTGTCGAACCATCCCTCCAGTTTCATAGTATACCTGGTATAATATACCGACATAATGCCGGAAAAAACACCGAGTACAACATACCAGGGAATATTGTAAAGGGCAAAAGTCTCCTGGATCGTAAAAGAGAACAGAGCTCCTTTGCCCATAAGAAAATATGATACTGTGGTTGCGGTAACAGATGAAATAAGCAAAGGAACTATCGAAGATATGGTAAGATCAAGCATTAAAACTTCAAGAGTAAATACAATTCCGGCCACCGGTGCTTTAAATATTCCTGAAACGGCACCAGCTGCCCCGCATCCGAGCAGCAGAGTGATATTCTTGTAGTTCATTCTGAAGATCCGCCCGATATTGGATCCGATCGAGGCCCCGGTCAGTACTATAGGGGCTTCAGCTCCCACCGATCCGCCAAAACCGATGGTTATTGAGCTTGCTACCAGCGATGTCCAGATATTATGCTGCCGTATCCTGCTGTTCCTTTTTGATATTGCATAGAGTATTCTGCTTACGCCATGGCTGATATTGTCCTTAACAACATATTTCACGAATATCAGTGTCAGGAACATCCCTGCAAGCGGATATGCGAGATACAGGTAACTGGTGGATCCTGATTTGAACCAGGTAGTAAGAAACATGCTTATATAGTGAATAGCATTCTTAAGAGCAACCGCAGCAAGGGCACTTAAGAGTCCCACAACGAAACTGAGGATATATATGAACCGCTTCTGGTCGTAATTTGTGATCCGCCATTTCTGGAATCTCGCAAACAGGATTCCTGTCTTTAATTTCAGATCCTTAAACATAGTTCTCTAATCTTCCATAAAATTCCGTACCATCGATCTGTACTTTGAAAAGACATTTGCACGTGAAACAAATCCCATATATTTTCCATCCTCGATAACAGCCAGATTATAATGTGATGAGGTCTGGAACTTGTGTGCAATATCCTCCATCGATTCATGTAGTGATACCGTGGGCGTCGGCATGAACATCAGGTCCCTGATATATGTCTTGTCATAAAGTTCAGGTTTGAACACTATATGCCTGATATCATTCACCCACACCACTCCAAGAAAATTATTTTCATTGTCAACCACCGGGAAAACATTCCGTTGTGAAACGGAGATTATCTCGACAAGGTCACCCAGTGTATTGTCGGGTCCGATAGTATTGAAATTGGTCTCAAGGAGACTTTCTACATTCATAAGGGTAAGTGCAGCCTTGTCCTTATCATGAGTTATCAGTTCACCCCTCTGGGCAAGCTGGTAGGTATATACCGAGTTCTTAACAAAGATCCTCATGGTGGCGTACGAGAGGGTCGCCGTAATCATCAGTGGCATAAAAAGGCCATATCCGCCGGTTATTTCCGCTATAAGAAAGATGGCTGTCAGCGGAGCATGTATTACACCGGCTATCATTCCGGCCATAGCCACAAGCACAAAGTTGGTGGTTTCAACATCGGCACCCATCCTGTTTACGAAAAAAGCAAAAAGGAGTCCAACGTGTGCACCAGTAAACAGTGTGGGTGCAAAAATACCACCCACTCCCCCGCTACCGAAGGTTACAGATGTAGCTATTACCTTGAATATTATTATCAGGCCCAGAACGATCATAATAGTCAGGCCATTTTCCTTAAAACCGTAATAAAGTGAATCGTCAAAAAGGTAGCTATAGCTTCCCTCCAGTGAACTGTTTATCCCGCTGTATCCTTCACCAAAAAGTGACGGGAAGATAAAGATAATGACCCCCAGCACCACACCACCTGTCAGCAGCTTGGCCATCCAGTTCTCAATCTTCCGGAATCGTTCAGCCACAAACCTGTAGGCCCATGAGAAATATACGGATACAAATCCTGTGAATATCCCAATTAATATGTAGTAAGGTAC
>JBJKPH010000264.1:0-5968 GCA_046706585.1 Bacteroidales bacterium
CCAGGGTTATGTCGCAGATTCCACCCCCGGAACCGTTATGGTCCGGATCTCCGAATCCGGACCAGTACACTGTACCAAGGTTATGTCGCAGATTCGGAGATCTGCGACAACGATAGGAAAGGAGATCTGCGACTAACATTCCATAACCCGTTATGGTCCGGATCTCCGGATCCGGACCAGTGCACTGTACCAGGGTTATGTCGCAGATTCGGAGATCTGCGACAACGATGGATGATGGAGATCTGCAACAACGATAGGGAAGGAGATCTGCTTCTAACCATACTTCATATGGGAAAGAATCTATTCTATTGGTATTTTATATAGTCCACTCCCTGTGCCCTGAGTTGCTCATTAAGGGAAGGTATCTCATTCTCAAGGATAGTGTAAAGTCTTTTTAACTGAATGTCTATCCTGCCAACCAGTTCATCCCTGACCTTGTAGTCCTGATCGGTGGGTCTGAAATCACCTGATCCTGCAACACCGTTCAGTGCTGCAAGCTTATTACCAAGTTTGATGGGATAATTGAGCGGATCCTGTGACGACCTGTTCTTTGTCTGGTATAATGCTTCCTCAATAGCTGTTAGTCTTTTTTTAAGCGCACTTACATCAGAGATCAATTCGTCATGTTTCCCTTTTTCAAGGTTTTTCTCAATATTTCCCAGGTCATTCAGCATACTGCGAATATCTACAATTGCCTTATGTGTCTCGGTAAGTTTATCCCTTACATCTATAAGGAACCTGAACTGTTCCTTAAGATCTTCAACTGATGCTTCCGACAAAGGATTCTTCATTATTGTCAGCTTCGAGGAAACCGAATCATTATTGATCACCAGTTTTACCGTATAATCACCGGGAACGGCTTTCGGACCATTCAGTGACCCCGACCATAATATCATATCCTGAACGCGCATTGCTCCCGGGTAATTTAGATCCCATGTAACCCTGTTAATTCCTTTATCAGCCTGAAGTCGTGTATATGGCAGATGTGGCTCCGCACTCACACCTTTCATATTGCTTCTGAATGATCTGACCAGGTCTCCGTTGCTATCAGTTATATCAACCCTGATATTATCCCGGGGTCCTGGCTTATCTTTCAGGTAGAATATTATGTTGGCTCCAGAAGCCGAGCCCTGGCCACCTCTTCCCCGTCCCGACCTGCCGGCAATATTATAGACATCAACAGGATCCAATAGCTGGAAACTTTTATTTATTGTTCCATCATTCAGGGCCCTGAGGATATTCAGATCACCGAATATCCAGAATCCACGCCCCTGTGTGGCGACAATAAGGTCGTTTCCCTTAATGGTGAGGTCTGTAACCGGAACAACAGGAAGGTTTAACTGAAAAGGAACCCAGGCATCACCATCGTTGAAAGAGATATACATTCCAGATTCCGTTCCACAGAAAAGCATACCTTTCCTTACAGGATCGGCTCTTATAACCCTGGTGAAATGTGATGGATCAATTCCATTTGTGATCCTCTTCCATGATGATCCGTAATCTGTCGAGTGGTACAGATAGGGAGTAAAATCATCACTTTTATAGCTTGTAGCAGCCACATATACACCTCCCGCATTATACGGATCGGCTTCCAGGCTGTTGATCATTGTCCATTCAGGCATTATCTCCCTTCCCGGGGTAACATTTGACCAGGTCTTTCCATTATCCCTGGTTACCTGTACCAGGCCGTCATCAGAGCCTGTCCAGATAACACCTTCTTCACTATCCGACTCGGTTACGGTGAAAATGGTCCCATAATATTCAACACTTGTATTGTCTTTGGTTATAGGTCCGCCCGATGGTCCCATGGTCGACTTATCGTTCCGTGTTAAATCAGGAGATATTCTGTCCCAGGTCTGTCCTTCATTCGTGGTCCTGAAAAGCCTGTTTGAAGCAGCGTACAAGGTATGTTTATCATGCTTCGAATAGAGGATTGGGAAGTTCCACTGAAACCTCTCAGTTATGCTGTCTGCTCCCCAGCCCATTGGATTGTCGGGCCATGGATCAACCCGTCTTGTTTCGCCTGTTCTGTGATTAAGTCTTGCTATATAGCCTCCATATGATCCTCCATATACTATATCGTTATCAAGCGGGTCGGGGGCTATCCATCCACTTTCACCACCGGCAGTACTTTCCCATCCTTCGCCGTTAACATTCTGGAAGCCGGAGGTCCTGGAATATATTCTTACCGTAGAGTTATCCTGTTGCGCCCCGTAAATACGGTACGGGAAATGATCATCGGTTACAACCCTGTAGAACTGTGCTGTGGGCTGATTCATATTTGTAGACCATGTTTCACCTCCATCGTTCGAGACCTGTGCTCCGCCATCATCTCCTACGATCATTGTCTTAGGGTTATATGGATCGATCCAGAGATCATGGTGGTCTCCGTGCGGAGTCTGGACCCTGCTGAAAGTGCGGCCGCCATCGGTTGATTTATTGAACGCTACATTAAGCACGTAAACAATATTCTCATCTTCAGGATCGGCATTGATCCTCGAATAATACCAGGCTCTCTGTCTGATGTTCCTGTCGTCGCTGACCCTTGACCATGTTAGTCCACCGTCATTACTGGCAAACAGTCCACCTTCGTTAGCTTCGATTATTGCATATACTTTTTTAGGATTTGCAGGAGAAACTGTAACACCAATAATTCCAATTGGGCCTTTCGGCATTCCACGCATGGTCATCAGGTTCTTCCATGTATCTCCTCCGTCGGTACTTTTCCATAGGGCCGAACCTTCTCCACCACTCTCAAGACTGTATGGTGTTCGCTTTACCCTCCATGTTGAAGCATAAATAATTCTTGGATTTGAAGGATCGAATATAAGGTCGCATCCGCCAGTGTTCTCATCAACATAGAGTATTTTATCCCATGTTGAACCACCGTCCACAGATCTGTAAATACCTCTCTCACTGTTCTGACCAAACAGATGTCCAAGCACTGCCGCATATACAAGGTCAGGGTTTGTGGGATGAACCCTGAGCCGGGGTATGTACTGTCCCTCCCTGAGACCTTTGTATTCCCATGTCTCACCTGCATCGAGCGATTTCCATATCCCGTATCCGTGTGATACATTTCCTCTGACCGTTACTTCTCCGCCGGCAACATATACAATATTTGGATCTGATTTTGAAACTTCAACAGCACCGATGGTACCGCCAAAGTAGCCATCCGAAATATTCTTCCATGTAGCACCTGAATCTTCGCTTTTCCATACTCCGCCGCCGGTCGCTCCCATATAAAATACCCTGCCATTACCAGGTATCCCTGTAACTGCAGCCACTCTGCCTCCACGCGAAAAGCCAAGGTCACGGTATTCAAGATGAGAATATAGTTCGGCAGGAACAGCCGGTGGGGCAGGAGTTGATTTTCTGGCCCGTTGTGCAATAATTACAGGTTCAATGGCTACAGCCAGTACCAGTATCATCAGGGAAACGAATATCTTTTTCATAACTTTCAGGTTTTGATATGTAAAAATATAAAATTAAATGGAATGAACTTCAGAAGAGTATATGGAGGCATTATTTGTCGTCTGACATTCCTGGTACCCTGCATGTGAGATTAAAAATAAAATCCTATTTTTGATAAAATTCACAAATATGAAGAAACTGTTATCTCTATTTCTGCTACTGTCTTCTTTCGTATCAACCTACTGCCAGGATAGTTCATCTGTTGATATATACCTTTTAACCTGTGCCCCGGGTACAGAATCCTATTCCATTTATGGTCACAGTGCATTGAGGGTTGTCGACCAGCAAAAAGGAAGCGACCTGGTATATAACTGGGGAGTGTTTGATTTCAGTACACCAAATTTCAATTATAAATTTGCCAGGGGCAGGCTTGATTACATGCTGGGCATATATACCTATAACCGTTTCCTTCAGGAATATTTCTACGAACAAAGGTCAGTGTGGTCACAGAAAATTAACTTTGACACTACATCGAAGCAGATACTACTGTCTCTTCTGAATGAAAATGCAAAACCTGAGAACATATACTACAGGTATGATTTTTTCATGGATAATTGTGCCACCAGGATCCGTGACCTGATTGAAGAGGCTGCCGGAGAAAAGCTTGTATACCCTGATAATAGTGATATAAAATATCCTACATACCGCGAGCGATTACAGGAATTTCAATATGGATATACCTGGCTGGATATGGGTATTGATCTACTCATAGGATCACCGGGAGATACGGTATGCGGATTCAGGGGATCAATGTTTCTGCCATTGTACCTTAAAGATAACATGGCGGAAGCTACTTTGAGAAACGAAAATAAATCAGTGCCATTGCTTGAACCGGTTGCCAGTGTGCTCGACTATGACCCGCCAAACCTCAAACTCAGATTTTACAGCGAATCGTGGTTCCTTATGGCGCTACTGTTCATTGCAGTGTTTATTTTTACCTTCAGGGTCAGGAACAGGTTTGCACAGACAGCTTTTGATGTTGTTTTCTTTATCAGTATGTCGGTTCTGGCTTTCCTTATGGTTTTTACAAACTATCTGACTGATCATGCAGCTATGGGCGAGAATTTTAATATGGTTTGGCTCAATCCCCTGATGCCGATAGCTCTTTATGCTATCTTTCTAAAGGAACCCCTGAAATGGTTCTGGAGAACACAGATAGTACTGACAATTTCTTTTATGATACTGATCCTGTTTATCAGGCAAACTGTTAATCCTGCATATATACCGGTTATGCTTATACTTATGTCAAGGGCTTATTACAGACTTAACTTACCCTCAAGGGTTAGTTTGTAGTATCCGGTATATTATTGAAGATACAGGGCTGTAATCATTTAACACAACTTTAACACTCTTTAACAAGACTTAAGCATTTTGTGGGCTTATTTTGTACATCGTATCATCTGGTACACTAATTATTCAATATTTTTATCTTTGTTTCTCTTAATAATATATGTTTATGGACCTGAATGTTGATATAAAAGAACTTAACGAGCGAATAAAGCAGGAAAGCAGTTTTGTAGAGGCTATTTCCCTTGAAATGAGCAAGGTTATCGTTGGCCAGAAACACCTGGTTGAAAGCCTCCTTATAGGGCTGTTAAGTAACGGACATATTCTGCTTGAAGGAGTACCCGGGCTAGCCAAAACACTGGCTATAAGGACACTGGCATCAGTTATAGATGCAAAGTTTGCAAGATTGCAGTTCACTCCCGACCTGCTGCCTGCAGACCTTATAGGAACAATGATCTACAGCCAGAAAAAAGAGGAGTTCATTGTAAAGAAAGGACCTGTATTTGCTAACTTTATCCTGGCTGATGAGATCAACAGGTCGCCGGCAAAGGTCCAGAGCGCACTGCTTGAAGCAATGCAGGAAAGACAGGTTACCATCGGTGAGAATACATTCACGCTCGACGACCCGTTTCTTGTGATGGCCACACAGAATCCAATTGAGCAGGAAGGTACATATCCGCTTCCTGAAGCCCAGGTCGACAGATTTATGCTAAAGGTAATTATCGATTATCCTGAACCGGATGATGAAAAGCTCATTATGCGGGAGAACCTGGCTCCGAAGTTTCCTGTGGCTAATCAGGTAATAAAAACATCGGATGTCGTTGCTGCCAGGGGGGTGGTAAGGGAAGTGTACATGGATGAAAAGATTGAAAACTACATTCTGAGTATAGTCTTCTCGACAAGGTATCCGTCCAAATATGGAGTTGACCAGTTTGAGAACCTGATACAATACGGTGCATCACCGAGAGCCAGTATTAATCTGGCTGCTGCAGCAAAGGCATTTGCGTTTATACGCAGGAGGGGATATGTGGTGCCTGAGGATGTAAGGGCAGTATGCCATGATGTGTTGAGACACAGGATAGGTCTTACCTACGAAGCTGAAGCAGAAAATATTACACAGGAAGATATAATTACTGAAATTCTAAATGTAATTGAGGTGCCATAGAAATTATTAAAATGAGATTATCAGGGTTTATTGTATTACTGG
>JBJKPH010000265.1:0-8328 GCA_046706585.1 Bacteroidales bacterium
GGTGGCTCAGGAGGTTAGAAGTTATCTCGACTCACAGAATTTTGTTGAGATAGAAACACCTGTTCTGATCAAGTCCACTCCTGAAGGAGCACGCGATTTTGTAGTTCCCTCAAGGATCCACCAGGGATCGTTCTACGCCCTGCCTCAATCACCGCAGACATTCAAGCAACTGCTTATGGTGTCGGGTTTTGACAAGTATTTTCAGATAGTCAAGTGCTTCAGGGATGAAGACCTCCGAGCTGACAGGCAACCCGAATTTACACAGATCGACTGTGAAATGTCGTTCGTGGAACAGGAGGATGTGCTTAAGACCTTCGAGGGACTTGCCAGGCATCTGCTTAAGGCCATTATTAATGTTGAGATAAAGGATGAATTCCCCAGGATAGGTTATGATGAAGCAATAGGGAAATACGGAACAGATAAGCCTGACCTGAGGTTTGGAATGGAGATCCATGATATCGGGCCTGTTGCCAAAGGAAATAATTTCGCAGTATTTGACAGTGCAGAGTTCATAGGTGGATTTTGTGCAAAAGGATGCAGCGGTTTCTCAAGAAAAGAACTTGATGGTCTGACTGAATTTGTAAAGAAGCCCCAGATCGGTGGTAAGGGATTGGTGTATCTTAAATACAACGACGATGGTACTTTGAAATCATCTGTTGACAAGTTTTTTAGCGAGGACGGTCTGAAAAAATGGGCTGATATAATGTCTGCCGGGCCCGGTGATCTTATTCTGGTAATGGCCGGTGAACGCAAGCCGACACTTGAGGCCCTTGGCGAACTGAGACTGGAAATGGGGAACAGGCTTGGTCTCAGGGATCCCCGAAAATTTGTCCCGTTATGGGTAACTGATTTTCCTTTACTGGAATGGGATGACGAGACCGGGAGGTTCTATGCCATGCACCACCCCTTCACTTCACCTAAACCTGAAGATATGGAGTATATGGAGAATGACCCCGGACGGGTCAGGGCAAATGCCTATGATCTGGTGATAAACGGTGTTGAGATAGGAGGGGGTTCAATAAGGATACACGATTCAGATATACAGAAGATGATGTTCAGGGCACTTGGTTTCACTGAAGAAGAGGCAGAGGAACAGTTTGGATTCCTGATGAGTGCATTCAGGTATGGGGCTCCTCCGCACGGAGGAATAGCATTCGGTTTCGACAGGTGGGTGGCCCTGCTCGGAGGTTCATCTACAATAAGGGACTTTATAGCATTCCCAAAGAATAACGCGGCAAGAGACGTTATGATCGATACACCTTCTCGCCTTTCACAGGATCAGCTCGATGAACTTGGTATAAAAATAAAGCCCCCTGTCGAATAAACAGGGAGCTTTCAGTTTCTTCAGAGACTATCCCTCTTGTGATCAGAAAGCATAGCCGAATGCCATTCCGAATGCTACTGATGGGCTGTTCTTGTTTGCAACCCCAAGATCGAATTCGGTGGCTGAATTACCTTCATAACTCCATTTTATTGACTTTAGTCCGAGCCCGGTATATATGTCAAGGGCAAAACCTCCATCTGTTATCAGCTGGTAGCCGATAAGTCCGTTGAAGTTCAGCTTAGTGGCCTGGATCTTGTCTGTTGAGACATCCTTACTGGTAATATTGGCCATAGCATACGATACATTCGGACCGACATAGAAGCCTTCGGGTGCAGAAGTATTTCTGCTGATAAAAAGTTTGTATGTTCCCTGTACCCTGAAGCCTGCGGTATTGATCCCACTAACATCAGAAGTGCTGCTTGTTATTTCATCAAGATTGAGCAAAAGGCTTGGTCCCAGGGCAGAGACTCCCACTGTAACTGATTGTTTCTCTAGTGTACGTGCCTCGAACAGCACCTTATATTCTCCTGTGATCGGGATAATAGAGATCCATATAGGTCCTCCAAGTGCAGCCATGGGATTGGTTTTTACAACGAACCGGGGAGATGACTCTTCCTGTGCCAGAATATTCCCTGCTGTTAACACCAGTACTACAACAAGTATTATCAGATTTCTCAGTTTTTTCATTTTTGTTTTTTTTCAAATTTATAAATAGGTAGCAACTGGTTATAAAATTATTCAAATAAGATTTAATTTCCTAAATATTTCTTATAAGAGAAAGTGACGAGATTATGGGGGTGTCAGATGACTTCACCTATCAGTGTTGCGGAAGTGCCTCTGGTGATCTTAACCATTACATATTCACCGGGCCCTGATCCGTTATCTGGAAATACAACAACCTTGTTCCCTGAAGTCCTTCCCGAAAGGGAATCGGATGACCTCTTTGACCTTCCTTCAACCAGCACTTCAAACGTCTTTCCTATATCATCCTTTTTGCTTCTGTATGACAATCTGTTCTGGAGTGCGATTATCTCATTCAGTCTTTTCTTTTTGACCTCATCAGGCACGTCATCCCTGAGTTTCCGGGCTGCCAGAGTACCTGGTCGTTCACTATACATGAACATATATGCGAAATCGAATCCTGCCCATTTCATAAGGCTTAGGCTCTCAAGATGATCTTCATCGGTCTCGGTGCAAAAACCGGCGATCATATCGGTCGAGATTGAGCATTCCGGGAGTATCTTCCTTATGGCCCTGATACGATCCATGTACCATTCCCTGTCATATTTTCGCCTCATCAGTTCCAGGATGCGGCTGCTTCCGCTCTGGGCAGGCAAATGTATGTGTTTGCAAATGTTTTCGTGGCGGGCCATTGTCCTAAGTACTTCATCAGACATGTCTTTCGGATGTGATGTTGAGAAGCGAACCCTGAGTAACGGGTTTACCATTGCAACCATTTCAAGCAAGTCCGGGAATGAAATTTCTTTCCCGTTATCAATCCACCTGTATGAGTCGACATTTTGCCCGAGCAGGGTCACTTCGCGGTAACCTGTGTCAAATAATTCCCTGGCCTCCCTGACTATGGTCTGCGGATCACGACTTCTCTCAGCACCCCTGGTGTAAGGTACCACACAGTATGCACACATATTATTACATCCCCTCATTATTGACACGAATGATGAAACACCATTCCTGTCCATTCTTACAGGTGATATGTCAGCATAGGTCTCCTCGCGTGAAAGAAGCACATTAACACCCTTGTGTCCCTCGTATGCTTCTCCGACAAGCCTGGGGAGATCACGGTATGCATCGGGTCCCACAACAATGTCGACCATCCTGTCCGATTCGAGAAGTTGTTCCCTGAGCCTTTCGGCCATGCAACCGATCACCCCGACAAGAGTTCCCGGCCTTTTCCGTTTTATGCTCCTGAAAAGATCAAGCCTTCCCCATACCCTTTGCTCTGCATTATCCCTTATTGAGCATGTATTCACGAGGATAAGGTCGGCCTCTCCGATCTTTTCTGTTGCATCGAAACCGTTATCTTTAAGTATGGATACTACCACTTCGCTGTCAGCGACATTCATCTGGCATCCGTATGTCTCTATATATACTTTTCTGCTCATATGGTGATAAACCGGTATGGGGTTTTTTTGTTCGGGGAGACAAAGATATAAAATATTGATCAGGACTCAGATCATACCTTTTTCTTTGACCAGCGCGAAAAACTTATCCTTGTAACTGTCGCTTACAGGTATGATTTTTTCGCCGATCTTTATCCGGTTACGGCTTACACTGTCAATTTTATTCAGTGAAACCATATACGATTTGTGTACACGTGCAAAACTTTTCGGAGGGAGGATAGAGTCAATTGTCTTAAAGTTCTGCAGGGTCATGATCTTTGCTTTAGTAGTTATGATCCTGAGATAATCTCCCTGGCCTTCAATATAAAGTATGTCGTTGAAGAAAACTTTTTGTAACCTGTTCTCGGTCTTTACAAAGAAATAATTCTCAAGTGGATTCGCTATGGTTACTTCGCTGTAAGCCCTGGTTTCAATATTTGGCCTTAACAGGTTATACACCTTATCCACTGCCTTTACAAACCTTTCGAACGATATCGGTTTAAGCAGGTAGTCGGCAGCTGAAAGGTTGAACCCTTCAACTGCGTATTTATCGTGTGCAGTTGTAAATATTACCTGCGGCCTCTTAGACAGCGCCTGTACAAGTTGAATACCGGTCAGCGATTCCATCTGGATGTCAAGGAACATCAGGTCTGGTTCGTTGTCTCTGATAAAATCGATCGATTCAACAGCATTATCGAATGTTTTTACAAGCTCAAGGAACGGGACCTTGGCAATATAATCGGTTATTATCTCAAGGGCCAGCGGCTCATCATCGATAGCAATACATTTTAATTTCATGATAATATATATTTATGACGAACATCTTAAAGTAAGCCTGACAACATATTTTTCATGGTCGGTCTTAACTTCCAGCTTATGGCACCCGGGGTATATCAGTTCGAGACGCCGCCTTGTGTTCTGCATTCCTATCCCTTCTCCCAGGTGGTTATTATGAGGCTCCGGAAGTATATAATTTATCACCTCGTACTTTATAAGACCGTCCTCGGCTGAAATACTTATCCTTATCCCGGGGTTGGCTACCTTCCTTTTTCCATGCTTGAAAGCATTTTCTGCGAAAGATATCAGCAGCATCGGGGCAATGACGTGTGCCGAGAAGTTTCCTTTGGTAGTAAATTCTATGAATCCGGGATCCTTTGTCCTGAGCCTTTCCAGCTCTATATAGTTCTCAAGCTGCTCAACTTCTTTTTCCAGGGGAACCAGCTCAGACTTGGAGTCGTAGATCATATATCTCATTATCTCCGATAGCTTCATCATGGCTGCCGGTGCATCGTCCGATTTCTTATAGACCAGTGAATAGATATTGTTAAGGGTGTTGAAGAAGAAGTGCGGATTGATCTGTGCTTTCAGAAGCTCAAGTTCGAGCCTGTGCTCGGCCAGTGCAAGCTCTGTTTTATCCCTTTTATCGGAGTACCAGTACATAGCGATCCTGACAAGTATCGCTATCATGATAATGAAAATGGTATTAACAGTATCAGAAACAACCTGTTTAATACCCAGCAGATTATGTTTTGTAAATTCGAGACTTGTATAATGATCAAGAAGGTAAAGTGAACCGCTCCTGATAAAAAGAAAAAGGAGTGTGACAATGAGGAAAATTACCACAGTGTAAATTGTGACCTGTTTCCTGTAAAGTGTCCGGGGTATTATAAACAGAAAAAAAGTATAGAAAACCACCGGGTGGAAGAAAGTGACGATCGTATAAAAAACAATTACATCCGGCGGAATATCCCTCGTCCCCGACATGGTTATAAAGAGAGGGAGAATGATGATCACTATCCAGAATAAAACATGAATCGAAACAACCGACAGCTTTTTCATAGAAACAAAAAAATATCCCGGCAGGAAGAGATCTTCCCCGGGTTCGTAATAGAAGTGTAAAATAATAAAAAAGTGTCATCCGAAACAACAATATTCGGTAACTCGACAGTTATCATCTGTAAAATGTTGGTCCATGACACTAAGCCCGGCATGGACGCTTTACAGTAACAAAAGAGTTATTTACCGATAATGGTGTCCGTTTAGCAGAACAGTTTTTGATTGATCGTTTTATCGTTGGAAATTTGAAAAAAACCTGAATTGCGTGTAGCTAAACAGGGTTTTTGCATACTAAACAGATATAACAAAAACTCAAACCATGAAAAGAATTACAATTCTGACCTTATTAATTTCATTTGCCCTGCCCTCGTTTTCACAATCCGGAGATAACGGATCAGTCAGGGGAAGAGTACTTGATGCAAACGGGAATATACCATTTGAGAATGCTACCGTTGCAGTTTACAGTGTCCCTGACTCATCAGTCACCAGGGGAGAAGCCAGTGATCATGACGGAAATTTTTCAATTGATGGGCTTCCTTACGGAGAGTATACCTTTTCAGTATCATTTATAGGATACATGGGTAAATCACTTAGGCTGACATTATCAGAGAACAGCCGTGTGATTGATGTAGGGGATATTATTCTTAGTGAGGCTGCCGAGGATATTGGCGGTGTTGACGTTATTGCAGTTAAACCCCAGATCATTTACAAGGATAACAAGAAGATATTAAAGGTAAAGGAGTTCCAGGCAGCAGGAGCCACTAACCTTGCACAGGTACTCGAAAATGCTCCATCCATCACGCTCGATTCCGATGGGAATGTTTTGCTGCGCGGAAGCTCCAATTATACCCTTCTTATTGATGGTAAACCGGTTCCCGGGGTGGGCGTGAATATGATCAGGCAGATCCCCCCGGAAATGGTTGAGGATATTGAGATCATGACCAATCCTTCAGCAAAGTATGATCCTGATGGTGTGACCGGAATAATAAACCTGGTTTTGAAGAAACAGACGCAGGCAGGCTTTAACGGCCAGCTTTCTTTAATGGCAGGACTGAATGGGAAATATAACGGAGATATGCAGTTCAACTACCGGAAGAACCGTGTAAATGCTTTTGCCGGAGTTACAGGCACCCGATATCATACCGGGGTTAAAGGTGATATATTCAGGCAGAATGACGATAATTCGGGTACATACGAAGTCTTGAACCATTTCAGCCAGATAACAGATATGGGAACTGTTAGCGGGAATCTTGGAATTGATGTCACCATCAACGACCAGAACAGTTTAACTCTTTCCGGCAGGTTCGGACCACAGGATGTGAAAGTCGAACTGAATAACCGTATAACCAGGGAAACACCCGATCCTGATCTGACGGGTAACTTCCTTTTTACAAACAGCCTGGGAGTTAACGGATTTTTCTACATGCCGGGACTGACCTGGGATCACAGTTTCAAAAAAGAAGGCGAAAAAATACAGTTCAATGCTCTTCTCGGCGGATTTAGCGGTAGCCTGTCCCAGACAATGACCGAGAAAGCGGCAGACCTGTCATGGTTGCCAACAGGTGTGATCACAGATAAGAAAAGACTCGACAACGATATGTCGATCAACGATTCGCGAATAAAGGCTGATTATGAGAACTCGTTTGAAGGAAAGGGTAAACTGGAGGCCGGCTATCAGTACAGGATCCTTTATGAATCAAACGATCAGGTGCTGGAGAACTATGATCTGTTACTTGGACGGTGGATAGAGGATATCTCTTTTACTAACCTTTTTACACTTGACAGGCAGATACATTCGGTGTATTCCACGTGGAGCGGTTCAGCCGGCAAGTTCGGTTACCAGATCGGACTCAGGGGAGAATATACCAGCAGGACTGTTGAACAAAAAGTTACAGGTGAATCATATGAATATAACAGGTTCAACTTCTTCCCGAGTGGTAATATATCACATAAGCTTGGAGAAAAGATCCAGTTGCAACTGAGCTATAGCAGGAGGATAAACAGACCGGGCAGGAACAACCTGAACCCTTTCCCTCAATACGCCGATAACCAGCTGATAGTAAAAGGAAATCCATACCTTACGCCCGAATTTATCAATGCTTTTGAACTGAGCTTTCAGGACCAGCTTAAAATCGGATTTCTTTCGATGGAAGCCTATTACAGGGGAGTAAATGATGTTATCACTACCGTGCTGGTCCCTCTCGACAGCGGTATTATGAGCCAGCAGTTCATTAATGCAAACCATTCAGGATCGGCAGGTACTGAACTGATGGCAAATATGCAACCTGTTTCCTGGTTCAGATTTATTCTCTCAGGTAATGTTTATTACTACTACCTGGATGATAAAATCGTTTACAGCGGCAATGCTGATAAGAGCCTGGTTTGGACATCCAACCTGAATATGATCTTTCTGCCCACTAAAACCACCAGGGTAACCGTGGGAGGATTATATAACGGACCATCAATAAACTTCCAGGGTACCATGGATGCCAGATGGATGATAAACCTTGGGATCAGCCAGGATCTCTTCAAAAGAAAGGCCACACTGTCACTCAGTGTCCGCGATCTTTTTGCCACATATGTTATAAGGAATAACCTGCTTGGAGCGGATTATGTAACAACAACCTCACTCAGACCCGAATCAAGAATAGCCACCCTTACATTCACATACAATATAAATAACTATAAGCGCAGGGCACAGCAGACTGAAGATATGGATCTTAACTTTATAAGGTGAAGTAACCGGTCCGGATTCGGAGATCCGGACCAACAGGGTATAGTGAGTCGCAGATCTCTTTCCCCTCCCATGAGTCGCAGATCTCTTTCCCCTCCCATGAGTCGCAGATCTCTTTCCCCTCCCGTGAGTCGCAGATCTCTTTCCCCTCCCGTGAGTCGCAGATCTCTTTCCCCTCCCGTGAGTCGCAGATCTCCGAATCTGCGACATTACCAGGAAAGCTACCGGTCCGGATTCGGAACCGAGAAACTTGAAAAGTTTCGAGCTCGACGAGTTGCACGGGTCGCGATTACAAATCACCACCAACTCTACGA
>JBJKPH010000266.1:0-2524 GCA_046706585.1 Bacteroidales bacterium
GTATCGTAAAGGAAATTACAATGAGTGATGCCGGAATTCTGCTGGCATACTCACAGAAAGTAGTAATTGTACCCGGGTACGGACTTGCTGTTGCCCAGGCACAGCATCTATGCAGTGAACTTGACAAGGAGCTTTCTGATAAAGGGGTAGATGTAAAGTATGCGATACACCCTGTAGCAGGAAGAATGCCGGGACATATGAATGTGCTTCTCGCCGAAGCAGATGTGCCTTATGAAAAACTGATCGAGATGGATGATATTAACCCCCGGCTTCCTTCCACCGATGTAGTTGTTGTTATAGGTGCCAACGATGTTGTCAACCCTGCAGCACTGAATGACAGTTCAAGCCCGATTTTCGGTATGCCAATTATCATGGCTCATACCGCAAAAAATGTAATAGTTATGAAGAGAGGTATGGGTAAAGGATATGCAGGTATCGAGAATAGTCTCTTTTTCAATGATAATACCCGTATGTTGTTCGGTAATGCCAGGGATACATTGCAGAAACTGGTAGCTGAGATAAAGGCTCTTTAAAGGAACAGGGAAATAATATCATCGTTTTTATATCTTTGACAGGTGAAAACCAACACTCAGGGGGTTGAAGTTCGCCTTTTCAATATCATTATTCCTGATTATCCTGACTGGTGTATCCGGACAGGAAGGCATACCCTTCATTACATATTTTTCGGGTAACTCCGATTTTGAAACTACAAACTGGGCCATTACCCAGACCGACAGGGATGTAATGCTCTTTGCAAACAGCGAGGGCCTGCTTTCATTCGACGGGAATAACTGGGAAGTAATTCACCTTCCCTTCATGCCCTTCGAAGTGAAACAAAATCCTTACGATAAAAAGATCTATGTCGGGGCAAATGACAACTATGGTTACCTTGAGACATTACCTAACGGATTGCTGAGGTACCAATCGATGTCAGAAGATATTTCCAGTCCGGGTATTATTACCGAAATATTATTCAGCGATACAACTGTTGTTTTTTATTCTGAAAAAAGTATCAGCAGGCACGATACCAGGGATCCGAAAAAACTGACCAGATGGTTTTCGGAGGAAGATGCTCCTTTTACAGGCATTATCGACAATAAGGGGAAATTATATTTCAACGTTTCAGGTGAAGGGCTGTACAGGATCGACAGCGATACTCTGTTCCCAATAGTCACCGGATATATGACCAGTGACAGGGAGATACTTTTTTCACTTCCATACGACAGGGGAAGGGTACTTGTAGGAACCGACGATAATAAACTGGCTCTTTTCGACGGAATAAAGTATTATGATTATCCTCTATCTGATGACAATTATCTCGGATCGAACATTCTGTCAGACGGCGTAATCGTATCTGATTCAATATATTCATTCTCAACCCTCTATGGCGGTGTGCTTATAGTTGAACGGAAAAGCGGGAAGATATTATATACCCTGAATTACCAGAATGGCTTACCCGATGATGAGATCTTTGCACTTGGAACAGATTCCAATCATGGTTTATGGCTTACACACGGCTACGGGATATGCAGGGTTGATCTCAGGTTACCCCTGAGGAACTTCAGGAACTATCCAGGTATGGTTGGAACCCCGATTACATCGATATATAATAATAACCAGTTATATATAGGCACCAGCGAAGGAATATTCTACCTCGACGAAGTGCGCAACTATGACAGTGTGGAAATATTACAAAAGATATCTGCTACTTCAAAGCAAGGAGGTCTCACAGGCGAAGAAGTATCGCCCACAGGATCTGAAGAAGAAGGTCAGCCAAGGCAACCACTTCGAAAGGTATTCTCAAGATTGTTCAAAAGGAAAGAAGCATCTGCAGATTCCTCCGGAACTGTTCCGCCTCTGCAACCTAAGGTTGAATCACAGCCTCAATACAGGAGGAAAACGGTCAGAACACTCAGGTCGATCGATAATATCTACAGGAAGATAGATGGTATTGAAAGTAAATGCAGGCAATTGATTCAAACCAAAGAAGGTATACTTGCAGTAACAACATCGGGACTTTATATGATAAAAGATCATACAGGTCTGCAGATCTCTGATAACAGGTATATTAACTACCTCTGGCCTGAACAGGTCTCAGGCAGATACCTTTTTGTAACAGAAGACGGGCTCTCATCAGCAACAGAGACAGACGGAAAATGGTCTGTGCAAAATAATCTGGCAGGGATAAACGAACCATTATACTCAATTGTTGCAATTGATTCAGGCTTGATGTTCGCAGGCGGTACAGACAGAATATACAAGAAAACCGGCGATCTGCCGGCCGGAACATTCGTAACCGTTCCCATAACTGTTGAATCGGACTTTCCGGTCAACTATTCGCTTGATATAGTGAATGATACACTGATTGCCTTTACTGAATACGGGTGCAGCTACTACTCGCCTGAAGAAAATATGTTCGTTCCATGGACCACAATTATGAAGACCGGTAATGTATCAAAACTTGATTTCATTCTTGAAACACCGGGTACTCCCTGGATCAAGACCGGTAACGAGTGGATCGTAC
>JBJKPH010000267.1:0-3312 GCA_046706585.1 Bacteroidales bacterium
TATGGATGTTGCCTTGTTTGGATTAATATGGTTTACAAGTCCGCCAACATTCGAAAATGTTTTACCACCATCGGTGCTTTTTACCATTCTTACTCCCAGGGCATATACTTCCCTGTCATTTTGAGGATTGACATAAATATCAGCGAAATACCATCCTATGCCGGGAAAGATCAGAAGATCTTCCTTATGACTTCTTTTCCAGGTCTTGCCGCCGTCGGTTGTCAGGTATACTACAGCAGCCCTGTTCTTATCTTTGTTAAGGTTATCAACCAGGGCATATACCCTGTCGGGGTCCTGCCATGATACAGCAAGACCGATCCTTCCGGTACCAGCACCTTCGGGGAGTCCTCCGGCAAGCCTTTCCCATGTTGCACCTCCGTCGGAGCTCTTATACACACCGCTTCCGGCACCTGAAACGCCCGGATTGTTCTCCCACATTGATGCGTATACTATATCAGGATCAGACGGGGCAATAACTATATCATTTGCCCCTGTCCTGTCATTTACATAGAGAACGTGCTCCCATGTTTTTCCACCGTCAACAGTGCGGTAAACGCCCCTGTTTTCGTTCGTTGTCCAGAAATGACCTAGTACGGCTACCAGAGCAATATCAGGGTCTTGCGGGTGGACGGCTATTTCACCGATGTGGTACGAATCATCGAGTCCTTTATGCTCCCAGGTTGCACCTCCGTCTTTTGAAAGATATACGCCATCACCGGGCATAGTAAAATTCCTGGCTTTTTTCAGACTTTCGCCTGATCCCAGCCATATTGTCTCCGGATCGGAAGGGGCAACGGCAATATCTCCAATACCCAAAACCGGCTGGTTCTCAAATATCGGTTTCCATGTAAGGCCGTTATTTGTTGTCTTCCACAGGTTACCTGATCCAAACGCAACATATATTATTTCCGGCTTTCCCGGGACACCCTGTACTGCCTCAACCCGCGCAGAGTTCATAACCGGTCCGATCTGGATCCATTTCATTCCGAATGCGGATGAACTTTTCATAGCCTGATACCTGCTGAAGGATGCGTCAAGTGGATTAACTGCTTCCTGGGCAGTAATTATTGACGAGATGGTGAGTACGAAGATTAACTGTAAAAGCCTGAGTGAATTCTTAATTTCCATTGTTTATTTCTTTAATTTATCATTATCCTTTTTGTGCTATACCATTCAGTCTTTCCCTGTCAAGTATAGTGATCATCTTGCCTGAAAGGCTTAATATACCCTGCTGTTCGAATTCCTTGAGCAGTTTAACCGTGCTCTCAATGGTAATGTTTGCAAACTCCGAAATATCCTTACGTGTCAGAAGATCAAAGATATTATCGTACCCGAAATCAGCAAGATAAATAACTGTAGTGGCGAGTTTGCCTGCCATATGCTTATATGAGAGAGTACTTACAATATCGAGCAGCCTGTTTTCAGTCTGCCAGTTACGTGAGATTATCCTGTAGGCAAAGTCACTGTTTGATGTCAGAAGCTGTTTCAGGATATCCTTATCGATAAGACAGACATCCGAATCGGTGAGGGCACTTGCTGAAAATCTGTAGGTTTCTTCGTTAAACACAGGAGAGAATGAGATGAAGTCACCACTTTTAGCCAGGTGCATATTCAGGTACCTGTTCCTGCCTGGTTCAAGATATATCCTAACCAGGCCCCCTGTCAGGAAAATAACATAAGGGGCGAATACACCCTGCTTGCATATTGTTTCACCCTTACTGAAAAAGAGATGCCTGGTCCTGCTGTTCACCAGCGATAGTTCCTCTTCGTTAAGAGCATTGAAACATGACAGGTACCCCAGGCATGGTCCGCTCACCTTTTTTCCCGGTTCTCCGCTCTGTTCCATTTTCCGGTGGTTCTTATAATTGGTTTTGCAGGTAATAAAGGTATACTATAATATTTCAATTTTAAAATTGAAATCGTTCAACTGCAATTTGAAATTCATCAACACTTCAATGGCTAAATTCGCACCATAAAAATATTATTAACAAAATAACAAGTCATGTATCTTCAGACAAATTTAAAAGAATTTGAAACAGCCGCTGAACTGGAAAAATATATCAGCGAGAATGATAATGTAATGGTGTGCTGCGGACGTATGGGTCCGATGTGTATTCCGGTATATGATACGATGGAAGAACTGGTTGACGAGGAGAAGTACAATCATGTAAAATTCGCCGTTATGGCATTCGACAATCCTGAAGCACAAATTATCAGGAATGCACCGGAATGCAGGAGTTTTATGGGATTGCCATTTACCATGTACTACAGGAATGGTAAAGTTGCAGCTGCCACAACCAGCATACAGAACAGGGATCAGATAACTTCCATCCTGGAAAGCAAGCTCTCTTAACCTGGAGTTGTTCCGGTACAGATTATTATCATGGAAGATCTTTTTGATATTATAATTCTTGGAGCAGGGCCTGCAGGACTTTCTGCAGGCATCTATGCTTCAAGGGGTAAGTTAAAGACGCTTATTTTGAACGAAGGTGCAATAGGAGGTCAGGTGACACTTACAAATGAAGTTGCCAATTACCCGGGAGTAGAGACCACAAAAGGCTACTCACTGGTAAATGTTATGAAGAACCAGGCAAGGAGTTTTGGTTGCAGGATAAGGTCAAATATAAAGCTGACTTCAGTTGATCTTAAGGGAAAAGTTAAAAAGGTAACCATAAATGATAGTGAGGAGTTCAGATCAAAGGCTGTAATAGTGGCACCCGGAGGAAAACCAAGAATGCTGGGGATCCCCGGTGAAAGAGAATTCAAGGGAACAGGTGTATCATACTGCGCAACCTGCGACGGCGATTTCTTTACAGGTAAAAGGGTTGTGGTAGTTGGTGGTGGAAATTCTGCACTTGAGGAGGCCGTGGCCCTCACAAAGCATGCAAGTAAAGTTACCATTGTTCACCAGTTTGACCATTTTCAGGCTTTTAAACATGCAGTGGAGGAGGTGAAGAACAATAATAAGATTGAGATAATACTTGAATCTGAACCCAGAGAGATAATAGGTGATAATATTGTCAGCGCAGTGAAGATCGAGCATCTGCCTACAGGTAAAACCACAACTATTGAGACCGATGGTCTGTTTATCTTTATCGGTTATGTTCCCAATACCGGTTTCTTCAAAGGAATACTCAAAATGAATGATTATGGTGAAATAATTACTTCACCGCAAATGGAAACAAATATCAGCGGTATTTTTGCTGCAGGCGATTCAATTAAGAAAAAATACAGGCAGGTTACCACTGCAGTTGCTGATGGTACCATAGCTGCCCTGGCTGCAGCCGATTATATCAGGAGCAGTATCTGATC
>JBJKPH010000268.1:0-6543 GCA_046706585.1 Bacteroidales bacterium
TCGGAATATTCCGAAACCGAGCTGTCGAAATTCCCAAGTCTGAAATCGAGCAAGCCAAGAGCGTTGAGTGCCTCTGCCAGCTCCTTCCCGTTACCTGCATTTCTGTGGATGCTTATCAGCTCATCGAGATATTTTTTTGATTCACCGTACTCCCCTTTATGCATATATGAACCGGAAAGGCCATAAAGAGACTCTGTAAGTGCAAGTGTATCCCCAACTGAACCTGAGTATACATAGCATGTATCATACCACTGAAGGGACATATTGTAATCACCACTCAGATAGTATGATAAAGCACCTTTTAATGCAGCCTCCAGCTTAGGTCTTGTTTCCGTGACAGGGTATATTGAATATTCCCTGAGCGCATACTCGGCAGATTTATCATACAGTTTGAAATTAAGATATCGCTCCCCTATCAGCGAGTAAATCCATGCCTCCCTGAATAAAAGATCTTCTGACGAATAAATAGCTGCTGCCTTCAGGAAGTACCTCAATGTGAGCTCCCAGTTCTCTATACTCTCCGATACAAGTGCCATCAGGTAGTAGTCTTCAGCCTCAACCAGACTGAACTCATTGTCAACAGCTATCCTGAGAGACATTTCAAGTACCGTTATTGCACTGTCAATATTATTCTCGTTGTACAGAACCCTTCCATTTTCAAGGTAATCAACTGCCCTGGCAGAATCTGCAGCAACAACAGCCGCTTTATCCTCCTGCTGAGAATAGGCACAAACAGGTAATGCAGCCAGCAGAAAAAAGAATACATTTCTCAATAACAAGAGAAATACATGATCTTTATTGTGCCTGTATCCTGCCATCAGTTCCATGTGTATGTTAAGCCGAACCTTATATTTCTGCCAAGTTGCGGATTATATGGTAAACCTGAATTGAACTGGCTTACACCAATACCCCCGTATTTCTCATCAAAAAGATTATTGACCTTAACAAATACACTCAGGTCATTACTGAATTTGTACCTTCCAAGCACATCCATTGTATAGAACCCGTCTCCCTTCTTAAAAAGCTCATTATAAAGGTCATTGAAAGGGATCAGGACCCTCAGCCAGTTGCTCTCCCAGATACCTGACATGCTCAGGTACAGGTTTTTGGTCGGGGTCATTGATACATGCAACTGGCCAAAGTGATTAGGTGTAAGTGTGAAATCGCTCAGTATATTCCCGGCTATCTGCAGCAGATCAGGGAATGATTCACTCGACTTGGCGAATGTAAGACATAATTCGGCGTTCAGGTTTATCGATTCTACCAGGTTCTGCCATTTCATTGTTGCCTGCAATCCGTATAATCTTGAAATTGCCGACCGGCTGTTCTGCTTTCTAAGTACTGAAGCTGTATCGCTGCCAATAACAGCCAGCGGCAGATCGAGATCTGACAATTGAACATGCTGGTCGAGTATAAGGTTCCTGATCTCGTTATAATAGATCGAGATATCCATCCTGAACTTACTCGATACTTTCCTTATAAGTCCCAATTCAACCGACCTGTAATTTTCGGGCAGCAGGTTCATGTTGGGAATAAGTATGTAATTAAGACTGTCGAGGTTAGCTCCATCCCTGTAGGCCAGCGACTGGTAGGTAGTGGACGAGGAAGGGGCCTTGAATGCGAAACCAAGCGATCCTCTTATGCTTGTCTTTTCACTTGGAATGAATATAGCTGCAATCCTCGGACTAAGACTGTTCTTGTATTGTGAATTGTTGTCAAACCTGAGTCCGCCCATCAGTCTGAATCTCTTCAGGGAATAATAACCCTGTGCAAATATCGAAACATTATGAAAAGTGATCGGGTTTATCCCGAAATAGCGCGAAACAGTATCGACCGGGTTGACATGACGGCTGAAAGCCTGGTAATCTTTAGGATCAAAAGGAGCATACAGGTAACTCGTCTGTGGTAGGTTACCTGATAACTGGTAAGATAGCCCCGAAACAATTTCAAGATCATTTACCGGTACCAGTGTAACTATCTGCTCAAGGAGCACGTCATTACCAGCTGAATAGCGGTACAGCCTGTCGGTACCTGGCACAAAGGTAGGCGTTTCACTGCTGTTGTTATCCATCTTATATACCAGGCTCGAATAATTGGTGGTAGTAAAAACCCTTGGTGTCCAGTCTTTATTATAACTGATCGTTGTACGTCTTATATTTTCACCCCAGAATGCCTGAGGATCATTATACTTGTACAGAAATGTCGACTGGCCGATAGAGCTGTGTGTACGCCTGTACATATTCGAAAAGGAAAGCGAAAAATTTCTGTATTTGAGATCCATCCCGAGCATACTGCTTTCCGACGGCAGTTCCTCAATCTGAGGTGTTGTAAGGGTCCCTTCGTAGTTCACCGGGTAATTCGCCTTTATAAATTCGGAAGGCGTAATGTTGTTGTTTCCCAGAATTTCCCCTGTAACATACATCGGATTGTAATCCGTACCTCCGATATTA
The DNA here is from genome assembly GCA_046706585.1 of Bacteroidales bacterium. Classification (GTDB taxonomy): domain Bacteria; phylum Bacteroidota; class Bacteroidia; order Bacteroidales; family VadinHA17; genus JBJKPH01. The sequence goes on from JBJKPH010000268.1 coordinate 2,451, forward strand.
TATGTGACACCCTGGTTCTGTGGATAGTTAAGAGGATTATATACATCTTCGTACCCTTTCTTAATATTCATATCATTAAACCCGGTACGCCCACCGTAAAAACTGTACTGAAGAATGTTCTTGTTCCTCCCTGTCTTACCACCAACCATAAAGTCAAACGACATATAATCGTTTTGTCCCAGGCTTATATCACCTGCAGCAAAGGTACCCCTGTCTGCCTCGCGCGTAATAATATTAATTACCCCCGATACCGCGTCGGCGCCGTATACCGCAGCTGAAGGACCATAGATCACTTCTATTCTTTCAGCCTGTCGTACAGGCAATTGCGTAAGTATCGGCATGCCATTGACAACCGATGGCTTAACAGGCATCCCGTTTACCAGTATCATGGTATACTGGTTCCCGATAAGACCTCTGAGTTGAAAAACCTCACCAAGTTCACCGGATCCGGGTTGTGAAACTCTTATACCGGGTAATCTTTTGAGAACGTCAGCCAGTGATGTGTACTGGTTCTTTATGATCTCATCTCTGGAAACTGTATATATGGTAATTGGCAGTTCGTCAGGATTCTTGTTACTCCGGCTGGCCGATACTACATTTACCTTAACTGTATCGTGTGTGAAATGAAAGTCTCCCGGACCGAGCTGTTCCCGGATCATTCCCGTATAACGAAGGGTATCTTCCTGGGTAAAAACCATGGAAGAATATATCAGCAAGAGTAAAAGTGTTGCCCGTATCCTCTTCATGACAGCTAAATATTCACTAAAAGTACACAATTTTTATTGAGACCGCCATGTAAAACTAATATATAGGAGGTTACAGATCAAGTTCGACAACGGTAATTCCACTTCCGCCTGCTTCGATGTTTTCATCCCTGAATGTTTTTACCAGGGGAGCCGTCGACAGGTATTCCCTGATGATCTGCCGGAGGATACCATCACCCTTGCCGTGCAGTATCCTTACGGAGGGATAGCTTACTACTATGGCTTCATCCACGAGGTCACGAACTATATTCAATGCTTCATCTGCTCTTTTTCCACGTATATCAATCTCCGGCTTGAACCTGCTCCTTCGCATCGTATCGTCCCAGTCGAGCACTGCCTTTCTTTCCGTTCCCTTTCTCATTCGCCTAATGTCATCTTCTCCTGCGTGGCGTAGCATTTCAACCGGCAGTGTAGTTGCCACTGAACCGAATATTACGGTTGCTTTTTTCCCTTTTATCCTGACCACTTCGCCTACCGAGTTGCTTCCCTCCATCAGAACAAAACTGCCTGCCGAAATCTCTTTACTGATCTCCTTTTCCCTTACCGGTCTTTTGCTGCTATCATGCTTCTCCCTCTTTATGGGTTTCTCCCTTTCCTTAAGCTTTTTGATCTTTCTTTCTATCCTGAGCTGTTCCTCACTTTCCTGTCCGATATCATTTTTCACCTCTTCAATCGCCTTTCGTGCCTCACGGGTCTTTTCCTTTTCAGCCTGCGACTCTTTTATCTCCCTGATAGTATTCTCTATTACCCTGTTGGCACCCGATAATATCTTTCCGGCTTCCTCTTTTGCATCCGCCAGTATCTCTTTTCTCTCCTTTTTCAGTTCTGCGACACCATTCTCATAATCTGCAATCAGATCATCAAGTTTTCTTCCCTGCCTGCGAATATTATCCCTTCTTTTTTCCCAGTACCGCTTGTCGCGAAGTATATCTTTCAGATGGCGGTCAAAATTAATATGTTCTTCACCTATGCTTTCAGAGGCTTTCTCCAGGACCTTGTCAGGTAACCCTATCCGTTTTGCTATTTCAAAGGCAAAAGAACTTCCGGGTTTTCCTATGTCAAGCCTGAAAAGCGGCTCCATCCTGTGACTGTCGAACATCATTGCACCATTGACTATACCGGGTGCTGATGAAGCAAAATGCTTCAGGTTCGTATAATGAGTGGTGATTACTCCGTATACACCGTTTGTGTTGAGTTCCGACAAAATCGCTTCGGCTATTGCGCCCCCGAGCATTGGTTCAGTACCGGTACCGAATTCATCTATCAGTACAAGGCTTCCCGTACCTGAATTCTTAAGAAAATGCTTCATGTTCACCAGGTGTGAACTATAAGTACTCAGGTCATTGTCAATGCTCTGTTCATCACCTATATCAATAAACAGATCATCAAAGATCATAAAAAGGGAACCTTCGCTGACCGGCACCGTGTAACCGCACTGGAACATGTACTGCAGCAAACCCACCGTTTTCAGGCATACCGATTTACCTCCGGCATTCGGACCTGATATCAGAATAATACGGTCCCTTTCGTCAATATGTATATCAAGCGGTACTACCTTTCTCTGTCCGATGTTTTCAAAGGTCATGAAAAGCAGCGGATGGACGGCGCCGGTCCATTCCATCTCCCGTGACGACGAGAGCACCGGTAAAACTGAATTGATCATATTGCCCAGCAGTGCCCTGGCACGGACCAGGTCGATCGTGCCAAGTATCATGTAATTTTCGAGAAGCTCATCAAGGTAAGGTCTTATCAGGTCGGCAAAAGCAACAAGAATTTTTATGATCTCTCTTTTTTCACTGTATTCGAGCTCTGCCACCTGGTTATTAAGGGCAACCACCTCCTCGGGTTCAATAAAAACAGTTTTACCTGTTGCGGAATGGTCATGTACCAATCCGCGTAACTTATTCTTATCATATACACCCACAGGAATAACGCCTCTTCCGTTCCTCAATGCTATGGTTGTGCCCTGCTCAACGATACCATCGGTTTGCGATTGTTTGAGAATAGACTGCAATTTTCGTGATACAGATGCTGTCAGCCTTTTCAGATCACTCCTGATCCTGCCCAGTTCAGGCGAAGCATTGTCCTTTATAGTTCCATCTTTTGACAGTATTCTATCAATCGAATCAAATACGAAAGGATAAAGCCTTATTTCAGAGCATATACTGCCCACCAAAGGGAATTCATCCTTTTCGGCATTCCGGTTCTTTATAAAGTTATAAATACCCTTTATGGTATGAAGAGATCTTTTCAGGTCATACAATTCTGATGTCTCGGGATAGGCTCCTTCAACGCGGATCTTTTTTAAACATGGTCTCAGATCGTAATAATTATCAATCGGAAAATCATCCTCCAGCTTAAGGATCTTCTGGAATTCCCATACCTCCCCTGCACGCCTCTCAACCTCTTCGGGAGAAGATGAAAACACTATCTGGGAGCAATTTTCCCTTCCCATCTCACTAAGACACAGGTCGGAAGTGATCTTTCTGATCCTGTCGAATCCAACCTTTAATTCGTAATTATCCGGGTATACCATTTCCTCTGATTCTGGACAACAAATGTAAAGTTAATAAATGTTAAATCAAGCCCCGGCCAGGTCACCGTTAATTAATATTAATAAATTTGATCTACTCAGTGCAGTTGATTAACCTAAATAAAGTGATATGATAAAAAGAATCCTAACTGGTGTAATTATCCTTTTGGTAATTGCTCCATCCTGGGTTTCAGCCCAGGTCGAAAAGGTTGACCTCGAAATGGTCTACAAGATCAAGCAGGAAGGTTTTAAAAATTCGGGTGTCGATGAACTCTCGTTCTGGATGACCGACTATCTCGGACCGAGACTAACGGGGTCGAATGCCAAGAAAAGAGCTGATGACTGGTCAAAGAAGAATATGGATGAGTTAGGCCTGCAGAATACAAGGGTCGAAGCAGCCCGCCCATTTGACCGTGGTGGCTGGGAAAATGTAAAGACCTATGTAGCTATGACAGCCCCCTATTATGTCAGTTTTGCAGCAAATCCCAAAGCATGGACAGGCAGTACCAACGGAATGGTAAAAGGTGAAGTGGTACTGGTTGACATACAGGATGTGGCAGACTTTGACAATTACCGGGGTAAGCTAAAGGGTAAAATAGTTCTTACACCGGCCACAACAGAATACACGGTTTCATTCGATCCGCTGGCATCAAGATATACTGATGAAGAACTTGAAGCAATGAAGGAGGTCCCTGTCACAGGAGGACGCAGGGGGGGAAATTACGACCCGGCGGACAGGCAGAGAAGAATGGCCGTACAAAGGCAAATGGGTACATTCCTTCAGGAAGAAGGTGTT
>JBJKPH010000269.1:0-2676 GCA_046706585.1 Bacteroidales bacterium
GGGTAGAAGGATTTGATGCAAAATCTTTTTTCGCAGTGGCAGAAAGTCTGAATGGTGTCGACAACTGGAAGTTCAGGGATCATCCTGTAAAAATGCCTGTCGGGCCGGATCCTGAGATAAATCTATATGATATCAGACTTACGCGGCATGAAGATGGATGGATTTACGGTCTGTTTTGTACTAAACGAAGGGATTTGTCCAAACCCGAAGATTCATCGGCTGTAATTGCCGGTTGTGGAATAGCCCGTACCATGGATCTTGAAAAATGGGAACGTCTTCCCGATCTGGTTTCGTCTTCACAGCAGCTAAGGAACTGTGTACTCCATCCTGAGTTTGTAAACGGGAAATATATGATCTATAAAACGTCACAATCAGGTTTCACTGAGACTGTCAACGATGGAATTTCAGCAGGGTTTACCGATTCAATGGAAAATGCAGCGTTGGGTGAAGAGATATCAATTGACAAACTTGAGTACGATACAATTCGCGAAGTTGAGATTGGGCTTGGACCTGCCCCGATAAAAACCAGTCATGGCTGGCTCCACCTGGCTCATGGTGTACGCCAGACAGTTGCAGGGTTGAGGTATACTCTGTATATGATGCTAACTGATCTAAATGAACCATGGAAGGTGATCAAGCGTCCATCGGGCCATTTTATTGAACCACTTGGAGAAGAGAGGGTTGGTGATGTCTCGAACGTAGTGTTCTCAAATGGATGGATAGTTGATGACAAGGGGATAGTGTATATATATTATGCTTCATCAGACACACGAATGCATGTGGCAACAACTACACTTAACAAACTACTGAACTATGTTCTGAATACTCCTGAAGATGCTGGGAGGAGTTATCTGTGTGTTGAGCAAAGGGACGATCTTATAAGCAGGAACCTTAAGGTAATTGCAAAGGAACATCCCGATTTATTGAAATGATTACTATAATAGTATTTTGAAAGGAATTAATGATGATACCACAATTGTTGCACCAGCTTCGGGTGTGGGTGGAGCTATTTCCGTCATCAGGATAAGCGGAAAAGATTCGATTAAATTTGTATCCTCTGTTTTTGTTCCCTCCGGCAGCAAGGTGAATATCCTGAAAGAAAAGGGATATACTGTTCATTATGGTGACATCAGGGATGATGGTGAGATCATTGATGATGTGCTTGTTACAATTTTCCGGGCTCCAAATTCCTATACGGGAGAGGATTCGGTGGAAATAAGCTGTCATTCATCACCGTACATCAGGCAGAAGATAATGCAGATGATCATCGACTGCGGGGCATCCCCTGCCCTGCCCGGTGATTTTACCAGGAGGGCCTTTCTGAACGGAAAGCTTGATCTTTCACAGGCAGAGGCTGTTGCCGACCTTATTGCTTCAGGATCGGAAGCCTCGCACCGGCTGGCGACAAAGCAGATGCGTGGAGGGTACTCATCTGAAATTAACAGGCTCAGGGATCAGTTGCTTCATTTTGCATCGCTTGTCGAACTCGAACTCGATTTCGGTGAGGAAGATATCGAATTTGCTGAAAGAAGCCAGTTAAGAAAACTTGTGCTTGGTGTACATGATATGACATCCGGACTGGTTTCGTCATTTAAACTTGGCAACGCTATCCGCAACGGCATCCCCGTAGCAATTGTCGGTAAGCCAAATTCGGGCAAGTCGACTCTGCTGAATGCCCTGCTAAAGGAAGAGAGGGCAATTGTTTCTGACATACCCGGCACTACAAGGGATACAATTGAAGATACGGCAGTAATTGAAGGAGTTACATACAGGTTTATAGATACTGCAGGTTTAAGGGAAACATCAGACATTATAGAAACCCTGGGTATACGAAAGACTTATCAGAAAATTGACCAGGCATCAGTGGTATTCCTGCTTGTTGAAGCAACCGACGATGAATCGGTCATCCTCGATTCGGTTAGAGCTATCAGGGAACAGATAAATGACCCTGATAAGAGACTGCTGCTGATCATTAACAAGACAGACCTGGCCGACAGTAAGCATATTGAAAGGATAATGGCCTCCCTTTGCCCTGAAAATGAAAACAGGTGTATATTCATGTCGGCACTCTCAACTGAGGATGTCTCAATACTTAAGGATATTCTTGGCAAAGTGATTGAGGTTGATAAACTGGAGACGATGGATGTGGTCGTCAGTAACATAAGACACTATGACGCTCTGAAGCATACGACCGAAAGCCTTGAAAGAGTGCTTGAAGGTCTTGATAAGGGATTGCCAGAAGATCTTGTGGCAATTGATATCAGGCAGGCAATACATTACCTGGGAGAGATAACCGGTGAGATCACGACTGACGAGATACTGTGTAATATCTTTAAGAATTTTTGTATCGGAAAGTAATGGAAAATATTTTGAGTATTATTATTATTTACTAATTGGACTATTAATCAGATTAAATTTTTACAGGTACCGGGATGTTCTTTAAAACCTTTCTTCCGTCTGCAGCACTTTCACCATTTATTGATAAATACTCTTTGTTCTGTAATACCAGGGTCGAGGGTACTATTCAAGCCGACAAGTTTATCCCATCAGTTGGTGAAGCGATGATATTTCATCTCAGGGACAGGTCTAATGCAATTATCAACCAGAGATCAGTTTTGTTGCCTGATGTAATTTTTGTAGGTCAGCAGACAAAATTCATATATATTGATCCGGGGC
>JBJKPH010000270.1:0-4386 GCA_046706585.1 Bacteroidales bacterium
AAGAAGCTCGTTGTTGCGGGTATTACCCCTGATAGAAATATTATTAATAGGTGCCTGTTCGCCTTCATAGATCCTGACCTCCACATCCACCGAATCCCCGTTTATCTCTTTTTCCACAGGCTCAAGGTTTGAGAAGAGGTAGCCATCATCCAGGTATAGCGAACTTACGGCATCATCATCGGTTTTCAGACGCTCATAAAGGAGCTTTGTATTGTACACATCCCCCTTTGAAATATTCAGCGCTTTGCTAAGCAAATCCTTAGGATAAATACTGTTCCCTACCCAGTCGATATTCCCGAAGTAATATTGTTTTCCCTCATCAAGATTGAGGTCAACATCAACCCTGTCTTCCGACACCGGGTAGATCGAATCGCTCAGTATCTCAAAATCGCGGTACCCGTTCTCATTGTAAAAATCTACCAGTTTGCCCTTATCATCATCGTATTTTGACTTGACATATTTTGACGCCTTGAAGAAATTCATATTCTTCTGCTTGGTATCTTTCATCACCCTTCGAAGTCACTTGTCCTTAAACGCCTCATTACCTTCGAAGTTAAGGTCGGCGATCTTTACCCTGTCGTTCTTGTCGACATGGATATTCAGAATAACCATGTTGTTAGTTTCAGGATCATCCTTCTGAATGATCCTGACTTCGGTATTCAAAAAACCTTTTTCAATAAAGTGGTCCTTTATGATCTTGGTAGTATTTGCAATAATATGATCGGTGAGCTGTGAACCGTTCAGCAGGTGTGTTTTTTCAGAGACATCTTCGATTTCGTTCTTCTTGATCCCGAAATAGTTTACCGCTGATATTCTCGGTCTTTCACTCAGGTAAAGGTCGAGGAAGACGGTATCTGCCCTTGTTTCGGTAATACTGATCCTGATATCCGAAAAAAGGCCCTGCTTCCATAATTTGTCGATAGCCTGTATAATATTTTCACCGGGGATGTCGATCCTCTGGTATTTTCTGAGACCTGATATCCCTATGATGGCATTTGGATCGAGGTACTTTACCCCCGACACAGTAATATTGCCAATGACATATTCATCCTGATTAAGATAATCGACTATTGTTTCCTGCGAATAACCAACAAAGCCTATTGACAACAGAACGGAGGCAATAACTATTCTCCCTGTTCCTTTCATTATTTTAAAAATCATTTTCATGTACCTGTTCACTCGTTTTCCCAAATCTTCTCTCTCTTTTCTGATATTCAATAATGGCCCTGTAAAATTCTTCCTTACCAAAATCAGGCCAAAGTGTTTCGGTAAAGTATAATTCGGAGTATGCGATCTGCCACAGGAGGAAATTACTGATCCTCAGCTCGCCTGATGTTCTTATCAATAATTCAGGATCGGGGACGCCCCATGTGGTGAGGTGTTGCTCAAATATCCTGTCATCTATTTGTTCGGGTTGAATGCGGTTGTTTTTCACTTCGGATGCTATCATCCTGACCGCATTTACAAGTTCCCATTTTGAGCTGTAACTGAGAGCCACAACCAGGGTCATACCCGTACAGTATGATGTTTTTTCAAGTGTTTCATCGAGACTCTTCCTTACTACGGGGGAGAGCCTTTCGATATCACCCATAACCCTGAGTGAGATATTGTTCTTTACCAGCTTACCGGTTTCGTTATTCAGCGACTGGACCATCAGTTCCATCAGTGCTTCGACCTCTTCCCACGGTCGGTTCCAGTTCTCTGTCGAGAAGGCGTACAGTGTTGTATACCTGATACCTATCTCAGCAGCGCATTCTATAACTTCACGTACTGCATCAACTCCTGCCTTATGACCAAAGATCCTGTCTTTTCCCTTCTGCCTGGCCCAACGCCCGTTACCATCCATTATTATTGCTACATGGACGGGCAGCTTACTGAAGTCTATTTCACTTTTTAGTGACATTCTAGGGTCTTCTTCTGGTTTTATCAGTATCAGCATAAGCAGGACAGACGACCAGGTTATGGAACATCTTCCAGGTAAATGTCACTCCTGTGAACATATACCAGTCGTTATTGTGAAACCTGCTATGATGATCAGGATCAATATTATCAATTAGGCCGTCAAAGTTATCATAAAAAGTTTTACGAAAGCCATATTCAACCTCTAATCCCATATTTTTATATACATTAACCTTGAATCCAACAGACAAGGGTATGACAGGCATATATGAAAATTCCACACCGTCATAGAAAGCAATTGCCAAACCTCCGGCAAAATAGGGTGAATAATCCCACCATTTACCGGCAGTTGAATAAGGAAAGAAATTGAATTCGAATTGCGCACCCCATTCAATAATGGTCCCCCTGAACGACTCTCCCCTGGCCTGCTGATACGCATTGTCAAAATCGAGATCACTGCCCCTGAGGTTACCATAATAAATATTTGTCCTTAGCGCCTGTCTCGGATTGAAATTATACCTGTATATAATACCAAATGCGGGGGATGGTGAGTATAAATAGTTAACCTGGTTTATATCACCCATATAATGAGACACTCCTGCAAAAACCCCATAATCGGCATTTCTCTGGGCACTCACAGGAATATAAAAAAATGCAACAAGCAGAAAACCCAAAATATACCTTTTCATCTAAACTCCTGATTCCTGTTCTGTTATTTCCTGAAAGATGGTAATCCTTTTTCCGATGTTTTCAGTTTTTGCGTAAATATGAAAGTCATGAAATAATAAACGTCATTGAAGTTCGAATATTGTGAAGTATATCCGTCAAGGTAATCAGATGTTGTATATCTCATCCCGAAACTGATCCCTACCAGTGAATTAGATGAGACAAGATAATTCAGTCCTACACCAACGGGGAAAGCCAAGGCAACGCCGCCGGTCTTTTCAGCCACAGCCGATAACTTTTCATTGGGTTTTACTTTGTAAACGGCAGGACCAAAACCTGCAAATCCGTACAGGTCGAGCTTTTCAAAGAAAGATGAAAAGAATTCCTTCCCCTTACTGAACCTGTAGCTGCTCTCAAGCGAATTCTTTAGCACGTAATATTCACCTGTTACCGAAGGTTCAAAAATAGATGTTGAAGCAGCCATGTCACGGCCGGGATTTGTTCCCTTAGCATCAGAGGCATACATCAGCCCATATGAGATCTGCAATTTAACAGAAACTTTTTCAATTACCCTGTAACGCATTCCGCCAGTAACGTTGAATCTTGTCTGGCTGATAATTATATCTTTCAGACCCAGGGCATTATCGCCCGGTGTAAAACCTCCTATATCACCGAAAAGCTGTGATGTTCCAAAACCGCCATAGAGCTCATAACGTCGCAGTTTCCAAAGTTGAGCATCGGCAAAAGGATATATCATTATGAACAGGAAAATTACTGAAATCGCCCGTTTCATATTTTCACAGAGTTACTTAGTACTGATTACAAATATAGTAATCAGTACAAAAACTACCTAATATAATGAATATAAAAACAACATCAGTTGCGTGGATCGGCACCCCACATCAATTTGCTTCTGAGAGTACTGAAAAAATCGTGACCTTCGACATTTACTGTTTTAAACCGGTAATCGGGTTGTCTGATTATCAGACTTTTAAAGAATGGTATCCTGACCGATCTGAAATCGCATGTAACCAGGTATTCGGCACTTCTCCCCTCCACAAAGAGGGTTAAAATGCTGCTCCCCGGTAACACAATAGGTCGTACTGTAAGGTTATGCGGTGAAAGAGGTGATATTATTATACTGCTGTCGCCCGGTGACAGTATCGGCCCGCCTGTACTAAGGTTATAAGCGGTTGAACCGGTGGCTGTTGAAATGATCAGCCCGTCGGCCCAGTATGTATTGAGATAAAGATCGTCGACCATAACCTTTATACTGATCATATTCAGATCGGCTTTCTGGATGGTAATATCGTTAAGGGCAACATTAAGGTTACCCATGATATCTGAAGGTTCTGACAGTTCGAGCAGGCTTCTTTCAGTTATTGTATAGTTACCTGAAAGAATTTTCCCGACAGATTCTTCAATATCGTCCCTTATATTTGCCAGAAACCCCAGTCTGCCGGCATTTACGCCTATTACAGGGATACCCGAGTCGTGAACCTGCACCAAAGACTCCAGGAATGTACCGTCACCTCCTATGCTGAGGACCATATCGGGTTTGGTCTGTTCGTGAAGAATGTTCTCAAAACTGGCTACGCGTCCTGCAAGTGATCTGTCAAGTTTTGGCATAAGGATATGATACACGTGTACCTCAATGCCTCTGTTAAGTAATATCCATACAACCTCGTTGACGCATTCCGAAGTTACCCTTCCGTTATCCGAACCGAAAACCGCTATTCTGCCAATCATAATAACCTCATATTTAGATATCCAGGTATCGCATTAATGAATCATAACGATCATTATAAAACCTTTCCATAT
>JBJKPH010000271.1:0-9211 GCA_046706585.1 Bacteroidales bacterium
GGCTTGGGTCGTGTGTCTTGATAATGTCGCAGATTCGGAGTTCTGCGACAACGGGGGAAGGAGATCTGCGACACCGGGGGATCGACTTCTGCGACAACACCACAGACCCGTCCGGGAGGGATTTCCAAAACCCGACCTTTACCCTAAGTCGCAGATTCGGAGATCTGCGACAACGGGGGAAAGGAGATCTGCGACAACACCACTGACCCGACAGGGAGGGATTTCCAAATCCCGACCTTTACCCTAAGTCGCAGATTCGGAGATCTGCGACAACGGGGGGAAAGGAGATCTGCGACAACGGGGGGAAGGAGATCTGAGACAACGGGGGGATTACGACTGAACTCTGACAGTTGTATCACCGTTCTCAATGTCGACGATCACTGTTGATCCGGGCTGAACCTTTCCTTCAAGGATCGCCACAGAGATCCTGTCCACAACCTTTCGCTGCAGAACTCTTTTCAGGGGTCTGGCCCCATACTGGATATCATACCCCGTATCCCTGAGATACTCAAGGCACTTACCGGTAACTTCAAGTTTAAGATCCTGCTTTGCAAGCACTTTTGCCAGCCGCGATACCTGAATCTTTATGATCCCTTCCAGATCATCCCGTGACAAAGGTCTGAACATAACGACCTCATCTATCCTGTTCAGGAATTCAGGTCTGAAACTTCGTTTAAGGATTTCAAATACTTCGTTCCTTGTCTTTTCTATGATCCCGGCAGCATTTTCTTCGGTATAATTATCGAAATTATTTCTGATCACATCTGATCCGAGATTTGAAGTCATAATTATAATAGCATTCCTGAAGCTTGCCACACGACCTTTGTTATCGGTCAGGCGCCCATCTTCGAGGACCTGCAGCAGGATATTGAATGTATCGGCATGAGCCTTTTCAATCTCATCAAGGAGAATAACAGAATAAGGCTTCCTTCGTACAGCCTCTGTAAGCTGTCCTCCCTCATCATAACCAACGTACCCGGGAGGCGCACCAATGAGTCGTGATACGGCATGTCTTTCCTGGTATTCGCTCATATCGATGCGGGTCATCAGGTTTTCATCATTAAACAGGTATTCGGCAATAGCTCTCGCCAGTTCGGTCTTACCGACACCCGTAGTACCCATAAAAAGGAATGATCCTACCGGTCTGTTCTCATCCGACAGACCTGCCCTGCTCCTTCTTATTGCAGCGGCTACAGCACTGATCGCCTCTTCCTGTCCGACGACCCTTTTCCCCAGTTCGGCCTCAATATTGAGAAGTTTTTCCTTTTCACTCTGCAGCATCCTTGAAACAGGTATTCCTGTCCATTTTGAAACGACCTCTGCAATATCCTCTGATAGTATCTCTTCCCTTACGAGGCGTTTACCCTCCTGCTCATATTTCTTCAGCTTTTCCACTGCTTCCCTGAGCCTGGTCTCTGCTGTTGGCAGAGTACTGTAGCGTATTTCTGCCACCTTACCTAGATCGCCATCCCTTTCAGCCCGCTCGGCCCTGTACTTTAAATCTTCAATCTCCTGCTTCACACCCTGGATATTACCGACCACCTCTTTTTCATTATTCCACTGTGCCATAAGCTGAAGTCTGTCATTTTCGAGCTCGGCAAGCTGCTTCCCAATCAGCTCAAGTTTGCCTGTATCCTTTTCCCTTCTGAAAGCCACTTTTTCAATCTCGAGTTGTTGTATCTTGCGATCGAGCATATCAATCTCCTCAGGCTTAGAATTCATTTCCATTCTCATCCTTGCAGCAGCCTCATCTATCAGATCGATAGCCTTATCGGGAAGGAATCTGTCGTTGATATATCTTACCGATAACCTGACTGCCGAGATTATTGCTTCATCACGTATCCTTATCTTGTGAAAATTCTCATACCTCTCCTTTATCCCTCTTAAAATGGAAATGGCATCCTCCTCCGAAGGTTCATCCACCATAACTTTCTGGAACCTCCTTTCAAGCGCCTTATCCTTTTCAAAATATTTCTGGTATTCATTTAGGGTTGTCGCACCTATAGCCCTTAGTTCACCGCGCGCCACTGCAGGCTTCAGTATATTGGCAGCATCCATTGCACCTTCACCGCCTCCACCGGCCCCGACAAGTGTATGTATTTCATCAATAAAGAGCACCACTCTTCCCTCAGACTCAACCACTTCCCTGACAACACTCTTCAGTCTCTCTTCAAACTCTCCCTTGTACTTAGCCCCTGCAATGAGTGCACCCATGTCAAGTGAATATATCTCCTTCGTGAGGAGATCATCCGGGGCATCACCATTGACTATTCTGAAAGCTATGCCCTCAGCTATCGCCGTTTTACCAACACCGGGTTCTCCCACAAGTATCGGATTGTTCTTTGTTCGTCTGGCAAGGATCTGCAATACCCTCCTAATCTCATCGTCGCGACCGATTACCGGGTCGAGCTTTCCGTCGGCAGCCCTTGTGTTCAGGTTCAGTGCATATTTCTCAAGTGAATTATAGGTTTCCTCCGCTCCCCGGGTTTTTACTTTTTGTCCTTTGCGTAATTCATCAATAGCTTTCACAACTTCCTTTTTCACCATACCACTATCCCTGAGCATTGTTGAAACCTGGTCGTTCACGTCCAGCAGGCCAATGAGAATATGGTCGAGCGAAACAAACTCATCACCCATATTCCTTGCTGCCTTCTCAGCATTTGCCAGCACTCTTCCACAATTCTCAGAAAGGTAAGTCTGGCCTCCCTCAACTTTCGGATAGCTTTTCAGGATCTGATCGACAGCAGCCGACACATTTTCACCGTTAACTGCCAGTTTTCTGAAGATAAACGGCATTACATTCTCATCAGCCAGCAGTAATCCCTTTATCAGGTGCCCGCACTCTATTGACTGATGGCCCATCTCCAAAGCAATTTGCCTTGCACGCTCAATCACTTCCTGTGACTTTATTGTATACTTTTCAAGATTCATATTATGCTTTACTCCTTATATTCAGTGTTTTAATGCTCATATGTTATACAAAATACATTCCAAAGCCAGAAAAATGAACAGTTTGTCATGTACACTGACAAAATGAAAGTTCAAGGAGTACACATCACCTGCCAGCCGGTCTTAATGTTCCGATACCGGGTGAATGTTGTACTTACTGTGGTAACAGGCGAAAAATATGTTATAGAACATAAACAAATAACTCACTGACGATCTGGATCTTGTGTTCATAAACCACTCTTATGGGAGGATCAGACTTTATGAATAATGTGATAGTTAGTATATTGTTTATCATTCGAAAGTCAATTAAAGGTATAATATCATCATACATAGTTTAGAGTTACAAAATGCAATAGTTTGAAAATTCTCTGTATATCCTTTTTTATTATAGTCCAGGCATATCTCGTATATCCGCAGGAAACAGGCGCCGAAGTTATTTCTATGGATGAATCGATAGAAATAACGGGTATGAAAATGAAAAAGGAAGAAAATATCACAATAAAGATAAATAACCCGTCAGGCGAGAGATATACCAGGATCAGCATACCATATTCAAGTCTGGAAACCATCACCTACCTTGATGGTTCTATTACAGATAATAATGGTAAAGTAGTACGTAAACTCTCGAAGTCTGATATTCATGACCGTAATGAATTCCCCGACTTTTCCTTTTATGTTGATGCTTTCGTGCGCGAATTTTCCCTTCACCACAACATATACCCTTACTATATTAATTACTCAGTAAGGAAGGAGATCTCGAGCTTTATCCATATTGAAGACTGGGCTCCGGTTATTGATTACAGAATTCCAACCCGGGAAGCAAGTCTTTCACTGAAAGTCCCTGATGATTACGAATTTAAAGTTTATAATGTTAATACTGAAGTTTCATCAGTTGAAAACGGGCATGGATCAACCGAATACCTGTGGACAGCAAAGTATGTAAAACCTGTGAGTCCTGAGAGTTTTTCCGGATCTATTTCAGATTCGCTGCCTCATATGTTTATTGTACCCTACATATTTTCATATGAAGGCCCCGGAAATTTCTCCTCATGGAGTGAATTCGGAGCATGGCAGTTCAGGATGATTGAGAAGCTTGGTGAACTGCCACCGGCTGAAGTCAGAAAAGTCGAAGACCTTGTCTCAGGCACAGATGATCCATATAGCAGGATACGGGTACTTTATAAGTATCTCCAGGAAAATACAAGGTATGTAAATATAAGTCTTGGTACAGGTGGTTTCAAACCACATCCCGCATCGTTTGTAGCCAGTAACAAGTATGGCGATTGTAAAGCATTATCATTATATTTCATGTCACTTCTTAAAGTTGCCGGAATAGAATCATATTACACTAAGGTCTATGGCGGCAGGAATAAGAGAAACCTGATTTCCGACTTTCCCAGTCAGCAGTTTAACCATATAATTGTATGTATTCCAATTAATAAAGATACTCTTTGGGTTGACTGCACTGCTGACACACCTCTCGGTTATACCGGCACATTCATTCAAAACAGGAAAGTGTTTGTAGTAAGTGATGACAGCAGTCATTTAGCAAAGATACCCCCGTTAGCGGTGGATGAAGTAACTGAAGTACGAAGTGTCCGATATCCCGATCCTATGGTATCGAATGATGTAACCATCGATTACTTTTTAGAGGGAGGGGCATATGAGGATCTTCACAGTATACTGACAGATTATAACAATAATACCAGTTCAAAGATCATCCAGAATTTCGTAACCCCAACCGGCTTTAATCTAACGGGTTATGATTATTCGTATGGTAAGAATGACGCCCCGTCCGTAAGAGTAAATACAACACTAAAAGGTTCAAACCTATATAAAAAATACGGGAATGATCTTATTTCCCAGCTGATCCCATTTGACTTACCGGTTATGACACCTCCTGAGAACAGGACAACTCCTGTTGATATTACACTGGCCGTACATAAAAGGGATACCCTGTTCTACACCTATCCGTCAGGTTATGCCCATCAAATAACACTGAAAAATGTTTCCGAAACAACAGAATTCGGCAGTTACACTATGGATGTGAACGCCGGAATATACGGGATCAGGGTGATAAAGGAGTTTATCCTCTACAATGGCACATATCCTGCCGGTAAATATTCAGACCTGTATGATTTTATCAAAAAAGTAAATTCATATGAAAAAAGAGGAACTATTGTTTTTTCAAAATCATTATAAAATGAAAATACGACATCTTATTTTACTAATTATTTTTATTTCAATAAGTCACCACGCAAGTTCACAAAGAAAAACCTTCATTTACGGTGTGGTTGAACCATGGGAGTATGAAATGGTTAAATACGATAAAGACCCTGATGCTGAAGCTGTCGTGCTTTTCGATATCGGAAAATCCTATTTCGAAGAAAGAAATAACTCACTGGAACTTGTCTTCGAACAACACCGGAGAATAAAGATACTTTCGGTGGCCGGGACCGACTTTGCCGAGATTGAGATACCTTATTACAGAGGCAAATCAATAACCGAATCGGTGAAGGAGATACGAGCCATAACATATAACATGACAGATGGGGAAGTTGTAAGGACCAGCCTTGACCCCTCCCTGGCATTTGATGAAAGGATCAATGAAAGGTGGTGGGTAAAGAAATTCGTCCTTCCTGATGTAAGGCCCGGCTCAATTATTGAGTATCAGTACACGTTGACGTCGGGTGATATTCTCGGATTCAGGGACTGGACCTTTCAGGATGTGATACCTACCATATACAGTGAATATGAAACAAGTATGGTTCCCTTTTACACTTATACATTTCTTCTGCAGGGAGCAAGAAAGTTCGATATAGAAGAATCATATGCCGGGACCGGCTTCAAAAAACAATTTGCTTCTATTGAATATAACGACATGATCTACGTCCATGGGATGAAAGACATACCTGCCTTTACTGATGAGGAATTCATATCTTCGAAAGAGGATTACCTTATGAAGATAGACTTTCAGCTCTCAAAGTTTACACGCAATGACGGAGTTGAATTCAATGTACTGACCACATGGGAGGAGCTTTCAAAAGAATTACTGAAAAATGAAGCATTCGGGAAATTCATCAGTAAATGTGAGTCGCAGGCTTCAAAACTTATTGATACGAAAGCATACTCAACACTTTCGGCAGATGACAGGATCAAAGCTGTAACAGGATATGTCAGGGATAATTATAAATGGAACGGATCAAACGATAAAATGGCAACAAAGAGTGCCAAAGAGTTTATAAGTACAAAAGAAGGAAATGCTGCTGAAATAAATCTTTTTCTAATTGGCATGCTGAATGCAGTTGGGATAAATACTGCACCGGTACTTATTAGTACAAGAAGCAATGGTAAGATAAAATCGAGTGTGCCGTTTGTTGAAAGTTTCAACTATGTTGTTGCCTGTGCTGCCCTTGGCACGGAGCTGGTCCTTCTTGACGGAACTACCAGATTTCTGCCAACAGAAGTGATCCCGCCCAAATGCATTAACGGAAGGGGTCTTATCGTTACAAAAGAGGGTGAAACATGGTGTCCGGTTGAATTCTCCGAATTATCGACTGAAAGTCGTGAAATGAATAAATCAGTAGACATTAGTGACTTTTCGGTTAACGCAGAATTCAAGGCAGGCTTTGACCTGTTTGACGGGTATACTGCAAGACAGACATGGGGCGATAACAGGAACAGTATTGAAGATTACCTTACAGGCAAAGGTTACGAAACCAATCTTGAAAGCATCAATATAAATAACTTTAATAATGCCGATGAACCATACACTTTTACAGCTGATGTAAATCTTCCGGCCGAAAAAATTGGTGGTAAAATATATATATCTCCATTTTTAAGTGAAGTAAGGAGCGAAAATCCATTCAAGGCATCATCCAGGACTTATCCTATTGATATTGTATATCCATACCGTGAAATATTCGAGTCAACAATAAATATTCCGGAAGGTTATGAAATTGATTATATACCGGAGGGCAAAAGCTACATGAATGATGCCTATGGTCTTTCATTGGATGTCAGGGCTGTTGATAATGTTGTAACCATAAAGCTTGAATACTCTTTAAACAAGACAATATATGACCCGTCAGATTATAACAGGCTGAAGGCATTCTTCAACGATGTGATCAGCACTTCGGCAGAAAAGGTTGTATTGAAAGAGCAGGCTGAAAGTATTCAGTAATACTGATCTTTTTCAGTAGCATTTCTGATTCACCTCAACGGCATTGATCAACTCAAGATAAATCAGGCAATAATATCTTATTTCAGCTGTTCCTTCAGCACTTCCATCGCCTTTTCAAGCTGTGGATCCCTGTTACCGATAATATCGGTAAAAGTATTTCTCACATATACATCGGGTTTCACACCGCTTGATTCCAGGTCGGTTCCGTCGAGAGTATAGCAGCCCCATGCCGGTAAGCGGCATGTCGAGCCATCGACGAGTGAAGCACTTGAAGTAAATATTATCCACCTGTATGTCTCCGTACCCACTATTGTTCCAAGTCCCAGTTCCTTGAAACCGGCAGCCGTCATTTCTGCATCACTCAGGCTCTGCTGGTTAATAAGTAAAACGATCGGTTTGCCACTAGGTGCAAAATGAGGTTGGGGCGACATCATTCCTTCCCTGAATTTCCAGGTCAGATAGGGTTTTCTTGACAGGAAATCCAGCACATCGTCATGGATATTACCCCCTGTATTATACCTCAGGTCGACTATCAGGGCATCTTTCTCCACATCTTCAGAGGTCATTTCGATCAGGAACTGGGCAAGGCTGGGATCCGACATATTCTTAAGGTAGACATACCCGATCCTGTTTTCAGAAAGAGAATCTACCAGATCCTGGTTACCTGCTATCCATTCGTCGTAAAGAAGCCCGTTAATAGTCCTCGATGCCGTGGGATGGACTTTTGTCTCTAACTTTTTCCCATTCCTGGTAAAGGTGAGTGTCAGTTCGTCAGGCATCTTGGGGAAAACAAAATATGACTCCCTGTTTAAGCTCCTGTCAACGGCTATTCCGTTTACAGCAACCAGTAAATCACCATTCTGAAGATCAACATATGTATTATCCGAAGGTGAAAAATCAATTACCCTGTCAACCCTGAAAGGATCATCATTGCTGAAAACTATACCCGTTGCCGCAGTCACGAGGTTTGTTTGTTGTCTCTCTTCATCACCCCTTGAACTGAAACCCATGTGTGACGAGTTGAGTTCTCCCAGCATATCATTCATAATAGTTCTCAGTTCCTCCCTGCTTGTGACATAATCGAGGTACCTGCTGTATTTATTCTTCATCCCGACCCAGTCGGTGCCATGCATATTATCATCATAATAATTCTCGGCAAGTACTCTCCAACCCTCAAAGAACATCTGTTTGAATTCAGCAGCAAGGTTCTTGGTATAATCGAAACTTATCGGTATCTCATCTGTTCTGTCAGACCTGAGATTCAGTGTATATATTTTCCCCCTCGACAATATGTAATAATTCTTTCCTGCACTTACTATGTCACCGCCTGTGGCTCCTCTTATCTTAGTTGTTCTTGCCTGCTCAAATGGATTAAGCGCCAGTTTATAGAGTCCCTGGCTGCCTTCGTGTCGTGAAGAGAAGAGGACATAGGTTACTGTATCTTTGCAAATGACATACGGGCTCGACTGACCCGGTCCGCCCTGGAAAGGTGTTTCCCATCTCTTAATGAGATCATTCATGTCAATATTTGCCTGATTATCAACAGGATGTTGCGATCCTTCACCCAGCACCTTATTTATCTCATCCGATCTGAACGGTTCGCTGTACTTTTCAAGCGGCAACCTGTATAACCGGCTGTTCCTTCCTCCTCTTGGATAGGATGCCTGGGTACGGTCAGAGACAAAATAAATGTATTTACCATCGGGTGACCAGAATGGGTCAGACTCGGTAAGATAGGTGTCAGTAAAATCGAGTTTCTTCCCGTTTACAAGGTCGTATGCAAGTATATCCTGCTCGAAATGGCGGTAAGCTGTAAAATAAACATACTTGTCGTCGGGGGAGAAACCGGGATATGATCCCCTGAACCAGAATTCATCATTCAGTAATTTCCTGTCCTCGAACGTTGTAAGGTTAGTAAGCCTCAATTCATCCCTGCCGGCATAATAGACCATCTTATCGTGTTTTGCATTAAGAGAAAGCATCCTTGCCGTTTTCTCTCCTGTGAAAACAGCTTTCTCAGGGGCAGATCCGTCGGCAGGCAAACGGTATATATTAGGCCAGCCCTTGTTTGTCCTGGTT
>JBJKPH010000272.1:0-4238 GCA_046706585.1 Bacteroidales bacterium
GCATTATTCCGCATATTCATATATATGAGCCGGGGTTTTCTTACGGGTTACATTCTGATATCCATCATACTCAGGAACTAACTGAATATGAGAATCAGGCAACGGGGCATTATATTTTTGGAGAGGATTGCTCGCATGATTGTTGCCATCTGCTGAATCTCCTCTTTCAGGAAGAGAACATTTTTCACCATTACTGCGAAAAACCTTCACTTGAAGTAGTTCCCCTATTACTGTCAGGAAATCAGCTTGTCGAAGCACCATTTATACCTGTGAAGAGACTTGCCTGGTTGTCGTGCCACTCATTCAGGGCTCCCCCTGCTGCATAATCAGCTTCAGACACAAGGCTGCTTTGATGATAACCTGACAGCCTTTCTCAATTAATTTCCTTTGATCTCCAATTAATTTCAATATGATGAAGACATTCATATCCATATTTTCCATTTTATCATTGTTAATATTTGGTTCATGCCGGCATAACGATAACGTATCAGTTGATGATCATGAAGATACAGCCGGACATGCTACCGAAGAGCACCCTGCGGAAGCAGTTGAGCATACCGAAATGACACTCTCGAAGGGAAGTTTCAGACTTGTGCATAAAACAAGCGGACAGATCCTTGTTGACGAAAAGGATGAGATTAAGATAATAGCATCGAATACCGGTACAATCACTTTTTATGATGATTTTCTCTTCCCCGGGGTTAAAACCGCTACAGGTGAAAAACTGTTCAGGATCACGGGTGGCAATCTTGCCGAGAACAATCCTGATGTCGACCTGTTAAGGATAAAGTCTGATTATGACAAGGCTGCTTCGGAATGGGAACGGATCAAACTCCTTTATCCTAAGCAACTGGTAACTGCAGAGCAATACCAGGAGTCAAAAAATGAATATGAAAAGACGAAGGCAGAATATGATGCCTATATGGGTGCAGGGTCAGCTAACGGGGGTATAATCACATCCCCGGCAACAGGCTATATCAATAATATTTACATCAGGGAGGGCCAGATGGTAAGGGCCGGTGATGAGATTGCAGAAGTGATAATTCAGCACAACCTGATATTAAAAGCTGACATTGCCCCATCAGACCTGGCTTTTCTTGATATGATAGAAGGGGCAAACTTCTCAACGGGTTATGTAGATAATGTATATTCAACCAGCGAGCTTAATGGCCGGAAGATATCATCGGGAAGAAGCACCGGAGCAAATTCCTATTTTATTCCTGTCTTTTTCAGGATCGACTACAGGGATGAACTCATCCCGGGAACCTTTGCAGATATCTGGCTTCTCGGCCCGGAACTTGAAGATGTTCTTACAGTTCCAAATGCAGCTATTATGGAAGAGTATGGCAAATATTATGTTTTTGTCGAAGATGAAGACGGAGATATTCTGAAACGTTATTTCGTTCCTGGACACACCGATGGTAAATCGACCCTTGTGGTCTCCGGGCTTGAAGAGGGTGAAACCATAGTATCATCAGGTGTCTACCAGGTGAAGATGTCGCTGATGGGTGGCGAGCCGCCGGCACACAGTCATAACCATTAACATTCATACTATGCTGAACAAAATAATAGGGTTCTCCCTTAAGAACCGCATAACTGTACTTACTGCCGGACTGTTACTTTTAATCTCGGGAGGATATATTGCCTCAAGGATGGAAATAGATGTTTTTCCCGAACTGACTGCACCAACGGTAGTGATAATGACAGAATCGAGCGGGATGGCCCCCGAGGAGGTTGAAAAACTGGTTACCTTTCCGATCGAGACGGCTGTAAACGGTGCCACAGGTATCAGGCGGGTACGCTCAAGTTCATCCATGGGATTTTCTGTTGTATGGGCTGAATTCAACTGGAAAACGGACATTTTCGATGCACGCCAGACAGTCACAGAACGCCTGCTGCAGGTATCGGAGCAACTTCCACTGGGAGTGAGCAAACCGGTAATAGCACCCCAGGCTTCGCTGCTGGGTGAGATGATGATAATAGGAATGCAGTCGGATACGATCAGCGGGATGGACCTGCGGACAATAGCTGAATGGAACGTGCGCCCCAGGCTTCTCTCGATACCGGGAGTAGCACAGGTAACCACCATAGGCGGCGATTATCTGGAGTACCAGGTACTGGCTGATCCCCTTAAAATGAGTTTCTACAACGTATCGATGAGCGAACTGGCGTCAACCTGCCGAAGCCTCAACGAGAACACCTCGGGCGGATTTATCAACGAATACGGGAACATATACCTTGTGAGAGGCATGGCCCGCACTGAGAACACTGATGAGATAGCCAATTCTGTAATAAGGGTAAATAATGGACTGCCGGTAAGGATCAGCGATGTGGCCACAGTGGTTACGGGCCCGGCACCAAGAATTGGAGCAGCCTCACATATGGGGCATGATGCCGTGCTGATTAACGTAACAAAGCAGCCTGGCATAAACACCGTTCAACTCACCGATGAGCTCGATAAAGCTGTTGACGAGCTAAGAGAGAGTTACGGCGAAAGTATCGATTTTCATACCGATATATACAAACAATCAGACTTTATTAAAACATCTGTAAACAATGTGCTGAGAGCCATTTTCGAAGGAGGCCTGTTCGTCGTATTAATATTGTTCATTTTCCTGCTGAACATGCGCACCACTATTATATCACTGGTTGCAATACCTCTTTCTATCCTGTTTTCCATCCTCACGCTTAAGCTGCTGGGCCAAACGATCAATACAATGAGTCTGGGAGGAATGGCCATAGCAATTGGATCGCTTGTAGATGATGCCATTATAGATGTGGAAAATGTATATAAGAACCTCCGCAGGAATGTAAGCCTTCCGCGCGAAGAACGTACACCTGTGCTGGAAGTTGTCTTTAATGCATCAAAAGAGATCAGAGCTTCTATTTTCAACGCAACCCTGATAATAATAATAACCTTCATACCTCTCTTTTTCCTTGAGGGTTTTGAAGGCCGTATGCTTAAACCCCTTGGAATATCATTTATAGTTTCACTTTTTGCCTCACTGGTAGTAGCCCTCACAGTTACACCGGTTCTCTGTTCATATCTTCTGACCGATGAAAAACAATTGATGAAAAGGGTTAACGGATCGTGGGTTGAACGGAACCTGAAAAGTATATACAGGAGAAGCCTTTCTGCATCACTCAGGAGGACAGGACTGGTGATCTGGAGTTCGGTAATTCTGTTCATATCCGCTATTGTTCTGATGTTTACTTTTGGCAGCACATTCCTTCCCCAGTTCAATGAGGGGGCACTTACGGTAAATATTACGGCCATGCCGGGAATCTCTCTTGAAGAGTCGGGCAAAATTGGCCTGCAGGCCGAAAAGATACTGATGAATATACCGGAAGTTCTGTCGGTAACCAGGAAAACCGGAAGGGCTGAACTGGCCGAACATTCATTTGGTGAGAATGTGTCTGAATTTGATGTGCCGTTCAGTCTAAAAGAGAGGAAAAGAAATGAGTTCTTCGCCGATGTAAGAAAACAACTTAACGCCATACCCGGAGTAAGTGTCGAAGTAGGTCAGCCAATAACCCACAGGATGGACCATATGCTTTCGGGCACAAGGGCAAATATTGCAATAAAGATCTTCGGTGACGATCTGAACATGCTTTACCAGTTGGGTAACAGTATTAAGGAACATGCAGGTTCGATAGAAGGTATTGGTGATATTACGGTTGAACAACTCACCGAAGTACCGCAAATAAGGATAAACGCACGCAGGGAACTGCTTTCGAGGTATGGTATTCCGGTTAACAACCTGAATGAGTTCATCAGGATCGCCCTCGGTGGTGAAAAGGTCTCCGATGTATTTGTAGGAAACATGAAATTCCCCCTCGTACTGAGATATAACGATGCCACCAGGGGAAGTATTGAAGGGATAAAAGGTGCCCTTATCGATACTTATGACGGCATGAAGGTACCGCTGTCATTTGTTGCCGATGTAAAATCGGTATCAGGTGCCGCATCGGTAAGCAGGGAAAATGTAAGCCGTAAGATCGACATCTCTGTGAATGTAGCCGACAGGGATATCGGAAGCGTACTGAAAGACATAAAGAAAAGTATCAGTGAAAACATTACACTCCCTGAAAATTACCATATTGAGTACGGAGGACAATTTGAAAATGCCAGGAGTGCCGTTACCAGACTGCTTTTCACCTCACTACTGGCAATTATGGTAATATTCATTATCCTGTATCAGGAATTCAGGAAATCAAAACTGGCTGTTACCATACTG